>NZ_JASCXP010000333.1:0-8390 GCF_030010695.1 Nocardia sp. CC201C | reverse complement strand
GGGCCGGTTCCGGGCTACCGCCGCGCGGGCCTGCGTGTCGGCCGGAATCACTTACCGTGGACCGTTGGTGTTGAGGTAGACGACCGGTCCGGCGTCGAAGTGGCCGCGGGCGTCGAGTTCCAATAGGGCCGCCAGGGCCTTGGCGGTGTAGACGGGTTCCAGTTCGAGGTGTTCGAGGTCGGCGGCAAGCCGTCGGGCCGCCTCGCCCTCGGCGGTGGGGTGGCCGTAGCCAGTGCCGAGCCAGTCCGTGAGGATCTCCAGATTGTCGGTGGGCGTGCGGGTTTCGGGTAGGCGCGCACCGCGGCGGCGGAGCAGGCGCGCGGTGCGGTGGGCGAGGCGGGTGAGCGATCGGTGGTCCAGGCGCAGGGTATCGTTCACGACCACGCCGAGCACGCGGGTGGACAGCCCCGCCAGCCGCAGGCCCAGGGCCAGCCCGGCCACCGTCCCGCCCGACCCCACCGGGGTGACGAGATGGGTCGGCTCGGGCAGCTCCCCGGACCGCACCTGCTCGGCCAGTTCCAGCGCCGCCTCCACATAGCCGAGCGCGCCCACTGGGGAGGAACCGCCCGCCGGGAGCGGATACGGCGGGCGCATGCCCGAGAAGTGCCGCGCGAGGAGCAGGGGCGCGGCCAGTACGGTCCGCGCCCTGGTATGGGTGAACCGCAGCTCCGCCCCGGAGGCGCGCAGCCGCTCCAACTGTCGCCGCACATGGTCGTCCACCGGCTGATCCACCAGTGCCAGTACGGTTTTCAGGCCGTGCTCGCGCCCGTAGAGCGCGGTCGCCAACCCCCAGTTGGTGCCCAGTCCGCCCACGGTCACGATGGTGCGCCGACCCCGCCGCAGCGCATCCGGCAACAGCCATTCGAGTTTGCGCACCTTGTTCCCGCCCCACCCGCCGTCCCCGAACGCGCTGTCGTCCTTCACCCACAGGTCCGCCCCGGCCCCCAACGCCGTCAGCCTCCGCACCGGTGTCGGCCGGGTACCGAGCGTCAGATGCGGCAGCGTCTGCGAGAGTTCCGGATGCGATCGGTGCAGCAGTGGAGTCACGCGCGCAGCGTATCCCGGCCACGCGCCGCTCCGCCGAGCCCAGCACTCCCAGCCCCGGCGCTCCGACGTGCGTGCCGGTACGCGACCTGCCCCGGCCACGCGCGGCCCCGGCGTCCTACGTCTACGCCTGCGCCGGCGTCCTACGTCTACGCCTGCGCCTGCGCCGGTGGCCTACGTCCTGCGCTTACGCCGGTGGCCTACGTCCTGCGCCTGCGTCCTGCGTGCGTCCTGCGCCTGCGCCTGCGTCCTGCACCTGTGGCCGGTGGCCTGCGTCCCGTGGCTGGCGACCCGCGCCCGCGACCTGTGGCCTTCGACCCGGCGCGTGTGTTCCGATCGGCGGTGCGCCGGGCGGAATGATGAGCGCTTCCGGCGAATCGGGCGCATGCTGAATCATGAGCACGAACAGTTCCGGCGGGAGCCGTGCGGGGTTGGCGCTGGCGATCGCCGGGGTGGCGGTCGTTCTCGCGGCGGCGGCGGTGCTGTTCGCGGTGAGTCGAGACGGAATCGATTCCGGTGACGGCGCGACGTCGGCGCGGCCCACCCCGGGAACCGTGTCCGTCGCGCCGACCACCGCACCCGGCTCCGGAGATGCCGGGTCGGGAACGTCGCAGCCCGGAGTTTCCGCGTCCGGCCCGGCCGCCCCGACCACTCCGTCCGACCCGGATCATTTCGCCTATCAGCCGCTGTGGCCCTTCGCCACCGCCGCCGACGCCGCCGACTGGCAGCGCGCCTACCGCGCGGGCGGTCATCAGCCGTGGCATCTCGACGCCCCCGCCGTCGCCCTCACGTTCACCCAGCAGTACCTGGGCTACGGCAGTGTCGACCGGGTGGTGAACACCCAGTACCGCGAGGACGAAGCGTGGATCACCGTCGGCTACGCCCGCCCCGACGATCCCGGCCACGTCGGCTTGCCCGCCGCCGTGCTGCACCTGGTGCGCTTCGGCAGCGGTCCGGACGCGCCGTGGGAGGTGGTCGGCACCGAGGACCGCACCCTCACCCTCACCACCCCGCCGTACGGCTCGCAGGTCGGTTCGCCGATCACGGTGGGCGGCCGCATCTCCGGCGTGGACGAGAGCCTCGACATCCAGGTCCGCCAGCTCGGCCGCGAGCAGCCGGTGGGCACGGTCGGCCGGATTCCCGCCGGCGGTACGGATATGCCGTGGTCGGCGACGGTCCCCGTCGATGCCTCGTGTCCGAGCACGCTCACGGTGGCGGTCGCGACCGGAGGCCATGTCACCGATGTGGAGCGCTTCGCGGTCACCGGGGTGCGCTGCTGAAAACCGTTCAGGATTCCAGCTTCTCGGCCAAGGCGGGCAGCCGGTCCACCATATCCACCACATAGTCGGCGACCACGTCGATCATGACGGGCCGCTCCACCTTCAGCCCGCCGTCCAGCCACACCAGCATGAGTTCGGCCGCGCCGCCGGTGATCAGCTGGGCCAGGGCGGTGAGCGCGTTGTCCTCGCCCTCGGGAATGTCGAGTAGCAGCCGGGCCTCCTGCATGATCACCGCCGCGACCCGCCGCATCCCCTCGAAGCGCCGTCGCATGAGGCCCTCGGTGCCGTGCGCCTGCGCCAGCGCGATATTGGCGCGGCGCGGATCGTCGGTGAGCGCCACGATGAGCGCCGCCACCCCGGCCCTGATCTTGTCCGCCTGGTCGCCCTCGGTCTCGGCGATGGCGGCGCGCGCGGAATCGAGTGCCGCGCCTTGGATCTCGTCGAGCAGGTCGCCGGCGAGCGCGTCCAGGTCCGGAAAGGATTCGTAGAAGAACCGCGGCCCGACCCGGGCCTGCTCGCAGACCCCGCGCACGGTGAGGGCGGACAGCCCCTGGGTGCCGATGATGTCGAGCGCGGCGTCCAGTAGGCGGCGACGGCGCTGCTCGCGCCGTTCGTCGGTGGTCGCTCCGCGATAGGTCCCGCCGAATTCCCGCCTCACACCGACCAGCTTGGCACACTTATCGGGAAACGACTGTTTACGGAAACCATCGTTTCCGGTACTGTGAGATTCATCTCGAAGGGAGACCGATGATGAATCTCCTTGTGCCCCGGGACTTCCGGGATCCGGTCGGCCATGCCCGCCAGCTGCGGGCCCGGCTCAATCAGCGGTTACAGCGCGCGGTCGGCGGGGTGGCGAAGCGTTATCCGTCACCGCCCCGCCCGCTGGCGACACCCCCGCCGGGCAGCGGCCTGAAACCGGTCATGGGTGATTTCGGGCCACCGTGGATCGGCTATATGCTCAGCTCGCTCGCCGACCCGATCGACTTCTCCCGCAGGCGATTACGGGACTACGGGCCGGTGAACTGGGCTGGTGGCTTCGGGCGTCCGATCGTCGGTGTCGGCAGCCCGGAGGCGCTGGAGCAGGTCATGCTGGACCGGGATCGGGTGTTCTCGGCGCAGCGCGGCTGGGAATTCCTGATCGGCCCGTTCTTCCGCGGCGGCCTGCTGCTGCGCGATTTCGACGATCACCTCTACCATCGCCGCATCCTGCAGCAGGTCTTCACGCGGCCGCGCCTGGACGGCTACCTCGAACTCACCTCGCCACTGCTGGCTCGGGGCATCGCGGACTGGCGGCCGGGACCGGACTTCCGGCTCTACGACGCGGTGAAACGGCTGTTGCTGGAGCAGGCGACCGCCGTCTTCGCGGGCGCGGAACTGGGCCCGGAGAGCAACCGGCTGTCGCGGGCGTTCGAGGACGCCGTGCACGGCGGCACCGCCATGATCCGGGCCGATGTCCCCGGCGGGGTGTGGCATCGTGGCCTGCGCGGTCGGCGCATGCTCGAGGAGTACTTCCGGCGCGAGCTACCGCGGCGGCGCGCGGGGGAGGCCGCCGATCTGTTCAGCGTCCTCGCCCGGGTGGCGACCATGCCCGAGCACCGGCTCACCGATGCCGACGTGATCGCGCACATGATCTTCGTGATGATGGCCGCGCACGACACCAGCGCCATCTCCATCGCCATGCTGGCCTACGAGCTGGCCCGGCACCCCGACTGGCAGGAGCGGCTGCGGGCGGAGTCGCGCGCCCTGGGCAAGGCAGATCTGGACTACGGCGACCTGGCCCGGCTGCCGAGTCTGGACCTGGCCTTCAAGGAGGCGCTGCGGATGTACGCACCGGTGGCCCAGCAGGCCCGTGAGACCATTGCCGACACCGATATCGCGGGCCACTTCGTCCCTGCGGGCACGCTCGTCATGACCGGGCCGTACACCATGATGCGGCAGCGGGAGTTCTGGCGTGATCCGGACGCCTTCGAGCCGGAGCGCTTCGACGCCGACCATCGTGAGGACGCCGCGCACCGCTTCGCCTGGGCGCCGTTCGGTGGCGGGGCGCACAAGTGCATCGGCCTCTACTTCGGCGGGATGACGGTGAAAGCGGTGCTGCACCGCATGCTGCTGGCGTACCGCTGGAGTGTGCCGCCGGGGTATCGGGTGCCGCTCATCGCGGGTACCGGGCCGTTGCCCGCCGACGGGCTGCCCATGCGGCTGGAACGGCTCGGCGCATGAGGATCGAGGCCGATCTCACCCGCTGTGCGGGGCACGGCATGTGCGAAGCCGTCGCGCCCGAGCTGTTCCGGGTGGGCGATGACGAGCGGGTGGCCGTGCGGTGTGCCGAGGTGCCGGATTCCGAGCGGGAGGTGGCCCTGTTGGCGGTGGACAGTTGCCCCACCCAGGCGCTGCGTTCGGCCTGATCACACCGGTCTCGAAATGTAATACCGACCGCGCGGTAGCTACTCAACAGCTACTGGTCGGTCTACTGTGCGGCTATGGATATGGCACTCGAGTGGGACCGGCACCCAGGTACCGGCCTGCGCCTGGCGAATGAACTAGCGGGAGCGGCGGGACTGTTCCAACTGGAGGACGTCGCCCTCGACCAGCCATCCGACCTGCTCGGCACCATTGCCGCCCGCTCGGACGGCCGCCTGCTCGGCTGGGCGGAGCTGCGCGCCGCCGGACCCCGCGACGCCTGGGTCCAGGTCATCGACGCCGATCGGCTCGTGCGCTCCATCCGCCTCGGACACACCGACGACACGCCCGCCACGCCGGACGAGACCGAAGTCTTCGCCACCCTCATCGCCTCCGCCGCCGGACACGCCCAGGGCGCGGGCTACCGCGTGCTGCGCTGGGAGGGGTCCGACACCGGTCCGGAGGGGCAGGCCGCCGCACTGCTGGAGGCCGATGTCATCGGTGAGGTGGCCCGGCTGTGGACCGCCGAGCTGGGCAGCTGGGAATCGCCGGAGGGGGCCGGGGCCATCGCCGCCGACCAGTGGATTCTGCACGCCGAGGCCGAGTCCACCGAGCCGCCCGGCAATCTGTTCATCGTGGCGTTGCTGGGTGAGGGGGCCACCGATCCGATCGCCACCATCACCGCCACCATCATCGACGACATCGCCTACATCAACACCGGCGAACAGATCTCCTACGCCGATGTCGACTCCGACCGCCTGGCCGGTCTCGTGGTGGCGCTGCTGGCCGAGATCCAGGATCGCTTCCCGACCGTCGCCATGCTGCGCGTCTTCGAGTTCGACGACGCCACCGTGCGCGCGGCCCTCGAGCACGCCGGACTGGAGTTGGCCGCGCACTTCCGCGATTACGAGCTGGTGCTGGTCGAGGACTGACCCCGCGCGGCGATCCGGTCCAGCCCGTCGAGGGCGCCCAGCATCAGCTCCACATTGTCGTGGACGAATTCGTCTCGGGCGTAAGGGGTTTCGCCGTAGGCCAGGGCGGTCATGGTCTCGCCGAAGGCCGCCACCAGGAAGCGTGCGGCGAGTACCACCGCCCGGTCCTCGGCCCGCGTGCCCGCGACGAGTCCGGCCAGGATGGTCGCGAAGGCGGTCACATAGTCCTCCGACCGCTCCAGTCTGCGCCGGGCGCTGCCGGGATGGCCGTATGCCTTGGTGGACAGGAATTTGCCCTTGGCGGGCTGGCCGAGGAAGAAGTCGGTGATGGCCTCCACCACCGCGGTGATGCGGGCGTGCCGGTCGGGCGGGGTGCCACGCACCGCGGCGTGCACCGTCTGCGCCAGCTCGCGCGCGGCGGCGTCGAATGCCGCCGCGGTGAGTTCGTCCAGATCGGCGAAGCTCTCGTAGACGAACCGGGTCGACAGGCCCGCCGCCGCGGCCACCCGCCGCACGGTCAGCGCGCCCGCTCCCTCGCGTGCCATCACCTCGATGGCGGCGTCGACCAGCTGCTCGCGCCGCCCGCGCATCCGCTCGTCGGCCGCGATCCCGCCGTAGCGCCGGGTCGCCTTCATCGACGCGGCTCCGACATGGTGGTCCGCGTCACTGCCGCCGAATGTTGACACATTTGTTTCCTGAAACCTACCTTTCTGGACACAAATGATTCCTCAATGTGGAGGCGTTGCCATGGCCAGCCCCGTGTCGGAAATCTACGCGACCGACGACCCCGAACCCGCGCGCCGGGGAGTCGCGCCGGACTCGCCGACTGCCCGCTACGCCGCCGACTGGCGACTGATCATGCTGGCCCCGAGCGCCCTGCTGCTCCAGGTCGCCCACCCGGTCATCGGTTCCGGCGTGGCACAGCACTCGGTCTACACCACCGACCCGCTGGGCCGCTTCGATCGCTCGTACTGGCCGACCATCGCCCTGGCCTTCTACGGCGACGACACCGCCGCCTACGGGCGCGACATCCGCGCCATGCACAAGGGCATCACCGGCGTGGACCACGCGGGCCGCCGCTATCACGCCTGGGAACCGGAGGCGTACTTCTGGGTGCTCGGCACCGCCTACTGGGCCAGCACGGTGGTGGCCGAACGCTTCGGAAAAGGACTGTCCCACACCGAGAAAGTCGAACTGTACGAGGGCTGGCGGCAGGCCGCCCTGCTGGCCGGCCTGCGCGACCGCGACGCCCCGGCCGGCGTGCCGGACTTCGACCGGTTCTTCGACCGCATGCTGACCGAGCGATTGGAACACCACCCGAGCGTGGACGACGTGCTCACCACCCTGCGCCGCCCACCGGCGCCGGCGGGTATGCCCGCCCTGCTGTGGCGGCCGATCATGTGGGGCGTTGTCGGACCGTTCGCGACCTGGGTGAACACCGGCGTCCTGCCGCCGCGCGCACGTGAGCTCTTCGGCCTGGAATGGACGGCGCGCGACGAGGCGCTGCTCCGTGCCTGGGCGGTGCTGGTGCGAACCGTGCACCGAGTGCTGCCGCGCCCGGTGCGTGAGATCGGCCGCACGGTCGCGCTGTTGCGCAAGGACGCCATCATCGCCACTGCCCGGCGCGCCGCGTCGGGTCCGCGCGGCGAATAGATCGGTCGCGTGCCGCGTTGGCAGGGAGGTGAATTCGACACCGACCATATTGTTGATATCGGGCAGTACGCGCGACGGCTCCACCAATACCGCCGCGCTGCGGACCGTTCAGGCGATCGCACCCGAGGACGTCTCGACCGAGCTGTACTCGGGCTTGGTCGACCTGCCGCAGTTCGTGCCCGGGGATGCGCCCGCGCCCGAGGCGGTGTCGGAGTTACGGCGGCGTCTGGCAGCCGTGGACGCGGTGCTGTTCTGTACGCCGGAGTACGCGGGGCTGCTGCCGGGGTCGCTGAAGAATCTGCTCGAATGGGTGGTCGGCAGCGGGGAGTTGAACGAGAAGCCGGTCGCCTGGATCAACGTGGCGCCCGATGGGCGCGGCGACGGCGCGGTGGCGAGCCTGCGCACGGCGCTCGGGTACGTGGGCGCCGAGATCGTCGACGCGGCGTGCGCCCGCGTGACGGTGGCGCGGGACGCGGTGGGGCCGGACGGTGTGGTGGCGGATGGCGAGGTGCGGGAGCGGTTGGCGGCCAACCTCTCCCGCCTGGTTGAGCGGGCGCGCTGACGGCGGGCGCGCGCCGGGCTAGCGGACGTCGCGGGGTACGCCGAGTTCGCGGTCCAGGTAGCGCAGGTCGGGATCGTCGCGGCTGCCGTTGCGGAAGGCGCGGAAGACCAGGTCCTGGGGATGGCGGACGGTGAAGACCGTGCGGAAGGTGGCGACGGTGCGCTGCGGGATGCCCGCCAGGCGGGGATGGTAGCCGGTGTGGGCCTCGGGTCCCTCCCAGATGAGTGCGCCGCTCTGCGGGGCGAAGGTCCAGCCGAGGGCGGTCATGCGGCGGTCGAATTCGCCCGCGCCGAGTCCGGCCACGTCCCAGCCACTGGCCTCGTTGTGCAGCCGGCGGCCGTGCAGGAACTGCACGAAGCACGGATCCGGCCCGGGGTGCGGGGTGCTGAGGCTGAGGACGCTGTCCCAGGGCAGCGTGGTCAGCGCCCAGGTCAGCCGGACGGTGAAATCGGACCAGTCGTCACACACCGGGGCGGCGGCGCGAGCGGTGGGGCGTTCGGCGGGCAGGCCGTAGGAATC
>NZ_JASCXP010000332.1:0-8396 GCF_030010695.1 Nocardia sp. CC201C | reverse complement strand
GCCGCGCGCAGCATATCGGCCTCCACGCCGTTGAGCCGCGCGGCCAGCATGCGTTCGCCCATGGACCATTTGGTGAGTCCGTCCAGGGCGATGGGCAGCCGGTCGTCGATCTCCTCTTCCTCCTCGGGCACGCGGATGCCGAGCCGCTGCCACAGGAAGGCGCGCACCGGATGTTCGGCGAAGGCCACCAGATCGGTGAGCTCCACATCGCCCGGCGACGCGGAGGGCAGCGGTGCGGCGAGGAATACCGGCCGCGACTGCTGCGGCTGCCGCGCGGCCACCGCGCCCGCGAGGGCCACCGGATCGAAGCTGAACGGGTCGTCGGCGCGGAAGTTGGCGGCGTCGAAGGGTTGCAGTGGATGCCGCCGCACGATCCGCGCCATGGCCTCGCGGCCGACATGGGCGCGCACGGTGTCGAGCACCTCGGCGAGTGGGATGGCGGGCGGCCGGTGCGCCCCGGTGACCGGATCGGATCCGGTGTGCAGCAGCACGAGTCGCTCCCCCGCCGCCATGATGGCGTCCAGCAGCAACTGCCGGTCCTCGCTGCGCGGGTCGCGGTCGCCGGGGCAGCGGTGCCGGGCCAGCACATCGTCGCCGTCGATGCCGCCCGCGCGCGGGAACACCTCGTCGTCGAGTCCGAGCAGCACCACCACCCGGTGCGGCACCGACCGCATGGGCACCATGGTGCACACGGTCAGCTCACCGGTGCGGAAGTTGGCGCGCGAGGCCCGCCCCGCCAGCCGGGTCGCCAGCAGCGCCGCGATATCGGGCAGGCGCAACGGCACATCCCCGGCGTGTTCGAGGGCGGCGGCCAGTTCCCGCCGCGCCTGCACGCCCGTCCACGCCTGCGCGCGGGTCACGTCGGTGAGCAGATCGAGCGCGCGGCCGAGCACCGCGGCCCACTCCCCGGCCGGGCGGGCGGTTCCTGCCGGTTCGGCCAGGGTGGGTCCGCGCAGGTCACGCAGGCAGACCGCGAGCCGGTCCACGAATTCCGCGAAGCGCCCCGCCAGATCGATGTCGCCCGAGTCGACATCGTCGAGCGGCAGCGCCAGATCCAGCCAGTCGGCGCCGGATTCGCCCGCGGCCACGCCGAGCAGAATGCGGTCCACTGCCGCATTGAGCGTGTTCTGCGCGAAATCGCCGAGTCCGAATGCCTGCCGCTGCCGCTGCCCGATACCCCAGCGCGCACCGGTCTCGGCGGCCCACTCCCGCAGTCGTTCCAGATCGTCGTCGTCGAATCCGCAGCGCAACCGCACCGGTTCGGCCGCGGCGAGGTCCAGCACCTCGGTGACGGTGACCCGGCCGTCGGCCAGTTCCAACAGCGTCCCGATCACGCCGAGCAGCGGATTCACCGCCCGCTGCGCCCGATCGGCCAACCGCACCCGCAGTGCGTGCCCGGGATGCCCGGCTTCGGCGGTGTCGAGGGACCACTGCCCGAAGGCCGCCCGCACCAGCGGCGCATAGCTTTCCACGTCCGGGCACATGACCACCACATCGCGCGGTTGCAGCGTGTGATCCGCGGCGAAGACGTGCAGCAGACAGTCTCGCAGCACCTCCACCTGCCGCGCCGGACCATGGCAGGCGTGCACGCCGACGGTCCCGTCCCCGGCCAACTCGGGTTCGACCGCCACCGGCCACCGATCCTCCCGGATCGCGGCCTGCAGCGCGGACAGCAGGGTGCGCCCGGACGCCAGGTCGCGCACGCTGGATGCGCCCGCTACAGCACCGCGCTCCACCGATCGCCGCCCGGTCGCCGACTCGCCCGTACCCACCGCAGGCGTGGCGGCCGCGACGAAACCAGCGGCGCCCGCCCGGTCCTCCCGGTCGGAACCCGCTACGTCGGAGAACTCGGTGGCGCCCCCCTCGGCACGGTCGGCTGCCGGCTCTATGACATGCCCGGCGGCAGAGTCGACGGGGCGGCCGAACTCCACCGCGCCATCGCGGTCGCCGTCCGGTATTCGGGCGCGCCCGAGGTTCGGCGTGTCCGACGCGACCTCCGCCGTCCGCGCGCCGGATGACGCGCCCCGGCCCGGCGCTGTGGCCGCCGCCGTCCGCGCGGCGCGTCGTTCGCCCCGGCCCGGCGCTGTGGTTGTTCCCGGCGATATCGCGGCGGGCGGGTGGTAGGTGTCGGTGTGGTCGTAGGCGTGCAGGCGCTGCTGCAATTCGCGCATGTCGCGGCCGAGGGCGGCGAGCAGCGGATGCCGCACCCGCACAAGGGAATCCGGCATCTCGCCCGAAGGTGACGATCCGCCCGCTCGGTCCACCCGCTGCCGATCGGAGGCCGCGCGCACCGATGCGGGAGCATCACCCGCCGCAGAGGAACCCGACCGGTCGGCCGAATCGGTCTGCGCGCCCACCCCGTTCGATGCCAGTTCCGTCCACAATGTCGGGCTCGGGTGCACCAGCCACAGGTGCACCTCCCGCCCCGCGGACAGCGCCGACAGCACCTCGAGCTGGTCGGTGGTCAGTCGCGTCACGCCGAACAGCGAGATCCGCCGTGGCAGCGACACCACCCCGGGTTCCGCCCGCAGGTGTGCGCACGCGGCGGACAGTCGCTCGGCCGGGCTCGGCACCCCCACGGCTTCCCGCAGCGTCCGCCACAGGCGCGGCTGCCAGCGCAGGTCCTCCGGCAGCTCGCGTCCGGTCCCGTCGGTATCGAGCCCGTCCGCCCACGCGGTGATCATGCCGGGGCGCTGGGTGCCGTAGCCGTCGAACAGGTCCGCGATCCGCGCGGCGGTGGCGTAGCGCCGCCCCACCTTGTGCCCGGCGGCGTCGCCCCGGCCGAGATGCCGCGACAGCACACCGCACCACGGTTCCGCCAGCACCGCGTCCAGCACCGGCAGCAGCGTCCACACCAGTCGTTCGGGAGCCCACGGGTCGGTATCGGGGGTCAGCCCGGTCGCCTCCGCCAGCACCGCGCCCACCAGGCTCGCCGGATCCGGGAATTCGATATTCGCGGCGATGCCGTCACCACCGGTCGCACTGCCGAGCACCGTCGCCAGCCGCTGGATCACCCAGCGCTCGATCCCCTTGGCCGGTACCGCGACGACCTCGGCGGCGAAGGGGTCGTCAAGGGGTCTGGCCAGCAGCTGGGCGAGCGCGTCGACGAGCGTGTCCGCTCGCTCGGCCCGGTGAATGTGCACGAGCTGTGTTTATACAGTCGGCGAACCGGATGCAAACACCGGGTGCCGCGCGCCTTACGGTGACACGCGCCACACGCCGCGGATTTGCTCGGGCGCGTCACACGGGATTCGGCAATCGGTGTGCGACAGTGCTTTGCGGGGAGGGCTTTTCGGGGAGGTAGGCAGTAGCGCAGTAGGTACGGAAAGGCTGGTTCGCGTCGATGTCCGCCACGGTGATTCCCCTCGTGCCCAGAAGCGGGTTCACGGTTCGTCGCGTCGGCGACCGCTGGGAGTTGATCAACTCGCGCCACTACGGCCGCGGCATCGTCCTGCACACCTGGCCGCGCGAGCGCCACTCCGAGGCGTTCGAGCACTGCTACCGCCTCAACGGCCGCAGCGTCGAGGAGCTCGAGGCCGCGTTCCGCTGACCGCCGCGGGCATGTGAAAGCCACTGCGGGCAGACGCATTTCGCCAGCTCCCGCACGAATTGTCCGCAAGACGTGCAGAGCGGACACTTCACTGTCTATTGTGGTCCACCGTGCGTTCTCCGAAGCCTCGGCGCAACCGTGTGGCCGCCTCCGCCGCCGTCCTCACCGCCGCCGCCCTGATCCCCACCGCGCCCGCACTGCTGCCGAATGGGATGGGACCGTCCTTACCGACGGCCGCCGCGCAGTGCATGGCCGGCTTCGACTGCGATATGTCCAGCCGCATCGCCCGGGTGGACGACTACCTCCAGGGCCGCCCGGGACTGGTCGGATACGTGGTGCGCGACCGGGTTACCGGCGGCATCTACCGAAACGCCAACGCCGAGACCATGTTCTGGACGGCCTCCACCATCAAGCTGGCGATGGCCGAGGATCTGCTCAACCGCGCCCGGATCGGCGCGATCGCTCTCGACGCCGGTGATCGCGGCCTGATGGAATCCATGCTGGCAACCTCCAACGACACCGCCGCCGACATCCTCTGGAACAAGTACGCGGGCGTGGACCGCATGGCCTTCCAGAACGCCTTCCGCGCCAACGGCATGGGCGGGCTGGTGCCGATGCCGCCCACCAGCTCCATGGCGCAGACCAAGCTCTTCCCCGACTGGGGCTTCCAGCAGTGCACCCCCTCCGATCTCGACCGGCTGATGGACAGCGTGCTGACCGGTATGCATCCCGACGACCGGAACTATCTCGTCGACCGCATGCGCCGGGTGGACACCAACCAGCACTGGGGGGTGTGGGGTGCGGGCGCGGCCATGCGCCCGGGCCTGAAGAACGGCTGGTCGCAGGAGCAGGGCGGCTGGGTGGTCAACTCGGTCGGCTTCGCAGGGCCGGACGAGCGCTACACCCTGGCGATCATGAACTCGCTCGGTGGTGCGGGCGGGTACGCCGAGGGCGCGGAGACCACCACCCGCGTCGCGGAGATCCTGTTCAAGGGCCGCGGCTGATCCGACCCCCGTGCCGCCGCTCCCTCAGTCCGCACCCGGACCGGAGCGGCGGCGCAGCAGCGTCGGCGCATCGTCGCGCGGGAACGGGATGGTGGAGAAACCCCACGGCATGAGGTAGTCGCCGGGGACCGTCCACTCGTAGTCGCGGGCCAGCGCCGCGATGATGGTCTTCACCTCCATGACCCCGAAGTGCATGCCGATGCACTTGTGCGCGCCCGCGCCGAAGGGTAGCCAGGCCAGCCGGTGCGCGCGATCCTCCCGGCGGTGTTCGGCGAACCGCTCCGGATCGAAAAGTTCGGGGCGCGTCCAGAACTCGGGCAGCAGGTGATTCACGCCGTGTGCGATGTCCACCTGGGTGCCGGCCGGGACGAAATGCCCGGCGATCTCGGTATCGCGGGCGGCGCGCCGCACCAGGCCGGGCACCGGCGGCAGCAGCCGCAGGCTCTCGCGGATCACCAGGTCCAGCTCCCGCAGCCGGTCCAGATCGGCGATGGTGGGCGGGGCGCCGTCGAGTTCGGCGTGCAGGGCCAGGGCTTCGGCACGCACCCGGCGCTGCCACTCCGGATGCCGACCCAGGTAGTAGGCGGTCGCGGTGACGGTGGTCGTGGTGGTGTCGTGGGCCGCCATGATCAGGAAGATCATGTGGTTCACCACGTCCGCGTCGCTGAACACCGCGCCGTCCTCGGTGCGGGCCCGGCACAGCGCGGAGAAGAAGTCCGGTCCCGGTGCACGCCGCTTGGCGGGGATCATGCGGGTGAAGTACTCCTCCAGCACCTTTCGACCGCGCAGCCCCGCGTACCAGTTGCCGCCCGGCACCGGGAAGCGCAGCAGGGCCAGCGCGGCGTGGGTGCAGCGCAGGAACGCCCGGCCCAGCCGTTCGCGCTCGGCGCTCGAGTCGACCGCCATGAACACGTCGGTGGCGATGCGCAGGGTGAGCTCCTTGAAGGCCGGGTACAGCGGCAGCCGCCGCTCCCCGGCGGGCGCCCAGCGGGCGACGGCGGCGTCCACGACGGCGGTCAGTTCGGTCAGATGCTCCTGCAACCGGTCTCGGGTGAACGCCTGCTGCATGATGCGGCGGTGGAACATGTGCTCGTCGAAGGAGAGCAGCAGCAGTCCGCGGTGGAAGAACGGGCCGATGAACCAGTCCCAACCGGAGCCGAAGTCCTGGCGGCGGCGGCCCAGCACCTCGTCGATGGCCTCGGGTCCGGCCACCAGCACCCGGCGCGCGCCCAGCGCACTGTTGAACGAGACCGGTCCGTACTTGCGATAGCGGCCCATCATCTCGGCCGGACCCCAGCGCAGGTACTGCAGGCTCCGCCCCAGATACGGCAGCCCGGCATCGCCGCGCACCGCCCGCAACCCGCTACCGGGAGGCGGTGCGGCGAGTTCCCGCGCCCGCTCGGGCAGGCGGCGCAACAGCCGATCGACCAGCGCCGCATCGGGAATCTCGAGCAGGGACAGGTTCTCCGCCTCGGCGCTGACACGACCGGCCACGGCGACCATGGCATTCCTCCCTGAGCGACTGCCCATATTGTATTTTCGAGGCAGTAGCGATGTCGGTCGTTTTCCCGATGCGTCCTGATTGGTCGACTCAGCTCACGCCGTACTACCGTTGGGCGTGATGTGTCGTAGCAATACCGTCTTCTCCAGGGAGCAGGACTAGATGAGCACCGATTCTGTAGTGAAGCGCCACCGCGTGGCGGTGATCGGGTCCGGGTTCGGTGGCTTGTTCGCCTGCAAGCACCTGAAGAACGCCGACGTCGACATCACCCTCATCTCCAAGACCTCCACCCACCTGTTCCAGCCGCTGCTGTACCAGGTGGCCACCGGCATCCTCTCGGTCGGCGAGATCGCCCCCGCCACCCGCATGGTGCTGCGCAAGCAGAAGAACGTGCAGGTCATCATGGGCGACGTGCACGATATCGACCTCGAGAACAATATCGTCACCTCGCGGCTGCTCAACCAGGACCATCAGACCCCGTTCGACAGCCTCATCGTGGCCACCGGTGCGCAGCAGTCGTACTTCGGCAACGACCACTTCGCCACCTACGCGCCCGGTATGAAGACCATCGACGACGCCCTCGAACTGCGCGCCCGCATTCTGGGCAGCTTCGAGGAGGCCGAACTCGCACCCACCCAGGAGATGCGCGACCGGTTCATGACCTTCGTGGTGGTCGGCGCGGGACCCACCGGCGTCGAATTGGCCGGGCAGATCGCCGAACTCGCCGACCGCACCCTCGAGGGCACCTTCCGCAATATCGATCCCCGCGACGCCCGGGTGATCCTGGTCGAGGGCGCCGACGCGGTGCTCAAGCCCATGGGTCCCAACCTCGGCGGCAAGGCGCACCGGCGGCTCGCCCGGATGGGCGTGGAGATCCAGCTCAACGCCATGGTCACCAATGTGGACGCGCGCGGCGTCACCATCAAGGACGCCGACGGCAGCGAGCGCCGCATCGAATCCGCCTGCAAGGTCTGGTCGGCCGGTGTGCAGGCCAGCGCGCTGGGCCGCCAGCTCGCCGAGCGCTCCGACGGTACCGAGGTGGACCGGGCCGGACGCGTGATCGTGGAACCCGACCTCACCATCAAGGGCCACCCGAACGTCTTCGTGGTCGGCGACCTCATGGCCGTGCCGGGCGTGCCCGGCCAGGCGCAGGGCGCGATCCAGGGCGGCACCTACGCGGCCAAGGCCATCAAGGCCGGGCTGAAGGGCGAAACGCCCGAGCAGCGCAAGCCGTTCAAGTACTTCGACAAGGGCTCCATGGCCACCGTGTCGCGGTTCAGCGCGGTGTGCCAGGTCGGCAAGCTGGAGTTCGGCGGCTTCATCGCCTGGCTCGCGTGGCTGGCGCTGCACCTGTGGTACCTGGTCGGCTTCCGCAGCCGGTTCGTCACCGTCTTCGAATGGTTCGTCTCCTTCCTCGGCCGCCATCGCGGCCAGATGGCCGCCACCGAGCAGTGGGTGTTCGCGCGGCTGGCCCTGGAGGCGATCAACGCCGGGGATGTGGACGCGCGCGATGCGGTCCGGCCCTTCGACGGTGAAACATCCACGGGTAACGGCAAATCTGTGGCGAACGAACCGACCACGCCGTCGAGCGACCGCAGGGTGGGGTAACCCCTAACGTCGACCGGGGGTAGGCCCGGACCAATCCGGCACATGGACCGGATCCGAATGTTCGAAAGCCGTGAACATTCGTGAGAAAGGTCATTCATGGGCAAACGCCAACAGGTTGATCGTCTTTCGCCCCGGCGGCGGCTGAGTTCACTCGCCGTCGTCGGGGCGCTGCCGTTCAGCGTCGCACTCGCGGGCACGGCCTCGGCCGAACCGGTACATCCGGAGGACAGGTCCGTCCCGCCCGCCACGGCCACCGAGCAGAATCCGCGGACCGATATGGTGCTGCACTCCCCGCTGGGACCGCTGACGGTGCCGATCCCGCCGGAACTCGCCGACGGCGTGCGCGGCTGGCTCGACACCACCGCCGCGGGCACCACGTCGGCCTCCGCCCCGGCCGCGGAAACCGACGCCACGGCAGCGGTTTCGGACGGCGCGCAGCCGGTCGCCGACGCACCGACCACCCGGGTGAGCCGCAACTCCCCGGTCGGAGTGCGGGACATCCCCGGTGGATCGCTCGCGGCGGTCGATCCGGAACAGCTGCGCATGCCCGATCCGGCCAGCGCACCGGCGGTCGCGCCCATCGCCGCGCCCGAGGGGAAGCTGCGCTTCGGCGATACGCAGGTCGACGTGCCCGGATGGCTGTCGCCCGAACAGGCCGACCAGGTCAATACGCTGTCGGCCACCGCCGAGGCGGAGCTGGCCCGCACCCTGGACTCGGCGGGCTTCGAGCCGA
>NZ_JASCXP010000331.1:0-8401 GCF_030010695.1 Nocardia sp. CC201C | reverse complement strand
CCATCATCTTCTTGCCCTGAGGCTGCACCTGGTCGAGGCGGATCGCGGTGGTGGCGGTGCCGATGTAGACACCGGATTTGCGGACCTCGATGGCGCGCTCGGGCAGGGCCTCCTCCACCATGTCGACGGGGCCGAGTTTGAGGCGTTTGCCGTCGACCACGGTCCACGCGCCGGGGGCCGGGGTGACCGCGCGAATGCGGCGGGAGATGGCGAGAGCCGGTTGGTCCCAACGGATGTGCCCGGCCTCGGCTTCCACCTTGGGGGCGTAGGAGATGCCGTCGGTGGATTGCGGGACCGCGTGCACGGTGCCGTCCTCCACGCCGTCGAGGGTGGTTTCGAGCAAGTGCGCACCGCTGTCGGCGAGCCGCTCCAACAGCACGCCCGCGGTATCGGTGACCCGGATCTTCTCGGTCACCATGCCGAAGACGGGGCCGGTGTCCAGGCCCGCCTCGATCTGGAAGGTGGAGGCGCCGGTGATCTCGTCCCCGGCCAGAATGGCCGCCTGCACCGGAGCCGCGCCGCGCCAGGCGGGCAGCAGCGAGAAGTGCAGATTGATCCAGCCGTGGCGCGGAATGTCGAGCACCCGCTGCGGCAGCAGCGCCCCGTAGGCCACCACCGGACAGCAGTCGGGCGCCAATTCCCGCAATCGCTCGATGAATTCGGGTTCGGACGGCTTGCGCGGCGTGAGCACCGGAATGCCGTGCTCGTCGGCCAGCCGCCCGATGGGTGAGCGGGTGACCTTGCGCCCGCGCCCGGCAACGGCGTCGGGGCGGGTCACCACCGCGACCACCTCGTGACGCGACGATGCGATGAGCCGCCGCAGTGACGGCACCGCCGGTTCCGGCGTTCCCGCGAAGACCACGCGCATCAGCGACCCCGTCCCGACGCGTCGGCGCGCTTGCGGCCACCGATCTCGGCGGCGGGCACCACCGTGATGCCCGCTGTGAACCAGGAGGATTCGCGGATGGTCCGCATCGCCTCCTTGCGCGGGGCGGGTTCCAGGCGTTGCAGGAACAGCACGCCGTCCAGATGGTCGGTCTCGTGCTGGACGCAGCGGGCCAGCAGACCCTCGGCCCGGAATTCCACCGGCGCGCCGGTCATGTCGGCCCCGCGGGCGCGCACCGCCATCGCCCGGGTGACGTCCTCGCGCACCCCCGGAATGGACAGGCAGCCCTCCGGCCCGGTCTGGGTCTCGTCGCCGTCGACCTCGAACTCCGGATTGATCAGATGCCCGCGGGCGTCCCCGGTGTCGTAGACGAAGACGCGCAGCCCGACCCCGATCTGCGGGGCCGCCATGCCGACACCGCCACTTTCGTACATGGTGTCGGTGAGGTCGGTGACCAGCTGGCGCACCTGCTGGTCGAACGTCTCCACCTCCGCCGCGCGAGCGCGCAGAATCGGATCGCCGAACAGGCGGACGGGCTGGATGGTCACGGGCGGCTCCCGGTAGCGAATGAATACGGTCGTCTCATTTTACGGATACCGGGAGCCAGCCTGATCAGGAATGCGCCGCCAGGACTACTTCGGCGATTCCGGTGCCCATGGCGACCGGTTCGCAGACCGGTGTCCGCGCGGTGGCCGGATCGAGCGCGTTCAACAGCAGCCGATGCACGTACGGCTCGTACACCGTGTGGAAATGGCCGGTCAGATTGTCCGCGCAGAGGTCCTGGACGACCAGGTTCGTCGCTCCCGGACCGCGCAGCGCGATGTTCTCGAAGGGCTGGATCATCTCATCCACCCGGCTGCCGATGGTGGTGTAACGCACACCGGGCACGGTGTCCCCGCCCGCGTTGAGCGCCACGATGAACTCCGACCCGGCGGCCTGCTGCACGGCGGCCTTGGAGCTGGCCAGTTCGAAGACCGGGAACAGCACCGGCATGTACTTCGCCACCGGCACGATGCCGTACATGACACCGCCGTAGCTGGGTGAGGCCAGGCCGATCCAGTGCCCGACCTTCGGCGCTCCCCCGAGCTGATTGACCCAGTAGCGGGTCACGTTGGCGCCCTGGGAGAATCCCACCAGATCCACCTGTTGCGCACCGGTCGCGGCCAGCACCCGGTCGACGAAGACGCCGATCTGCGCGGAGCTCACCCAGATGTCCTCGGTGCCGTAGGTCTCCGCGTCGGGCGCGCCGCCGTAGTTCAGCGCGAACACGCAGTAGCCCGCCGCGGCCAGCAGCGGCGCGATGGCCGCCCAGTCGGAGTACGCCGACGAGTCGGTGCCGTGCGCGAGGATCACCGGGCGTGGGTGCGCGGCGCCGGGTTCACAGTCGAAATCGTTGGCGCCCTGCGGCGCGGCGTTCGGATGGTCCTTCAGATAGCGGGCCGCGCCGAGATGGTCGGTCTGCGGCGGTCCCGCCTGGACGGGGACCACGATGCCGTCCCCCACCGGTTGTGCGGTGGCGGTCGCCGCGCCGATCGGCGTCATGCCCGCGGCGACCGCCCACATCATTACCCCCGCCGCGGCGATCCAGCGCCAGCGGCTCCTCTTTTGTCCCATGTCCCAATGCAACACGGGGCCCATGTGTGCCATGCCATGATTTTCCCCGGCGGACGGCCGAAATGCGCATCGGGCAAGGGCGTTTCGCTGCCATTACTTTTCGGGTGTGTCGTCCTCGGCGAGGATGCGGTAGAGGGATTTGCGCGCCTCGGTGAGCACCTCGGCCGCCGTGGCTGCCTGCGCCGGGGTGCCGACGGCGGCCACCTGGGCGACCGCGCCCATGAGCTGGCCGACCAGCCCGCGCAGATCCAGGGTCTGATCGCCGACGCCGTCCTTGACCTCCTGCCAGGGGTCGCCGAGGTCGGAGCGGTGCTCCGCCACGTAGGCGGTACCGGCTTCGGTCAGTTTGGCGGTCTTGCGACCCGACACCTTCTCGATGATCACCAGACCCTCGTCCTCGAGCTGCGCGAGCGCGGGGTAGATGGATCCGGGGCTGGGCCGCCAGACGTCCTCGCTGCGTTCGCGAATCTGCTGGATCAGCTCGTAGCCGTGCATGGGCCGCTCCTGCAGCAGCAGGAGGATGGCCGCGCGCACATCACCGCGCCGACCGCGGCCACCGCGGCCGCGACCGCGACCGAAGTGCGGACCGGGCCCGAAACCGGGGCCGAAACCACCCGGGCCGAAGCCGGGACCGAAGTCGCCGAAGCCGCGGCCGTGACCGTGGCGGTGCGGACCGCCGGGGCCACCGTGCGGACCGCGCCCCATCCGGGGATGGTCGGGACCGCGCTGCTGGTCGCGTCGCATGCGACGCCAGGGCCCGCGGGCCCCGTGTGTGTTGTCCATGTGTTCCATGGCGCTGCCTCCTTCAAGGCTTGTCGTTACTCTTTCCGATATCGACGATATATCGGCAATCTATCCACGGCAAGAGTGAAAGACGACACAAACCGCCCGGTCGCGACCTAGTGCGCGAGGGAGTCGATCCACGCCGCCAGGCGACGCCCCTCGGTCACCATGAGCTCGGGATCACGAAACGTGTTGGTGAGCAACGAGATTCCCTGATAGGCGGCCAGCAGTGCCACGGCCAGTTCGCGCGCCTCGGCGCGCCCCATGGTGGCGAACTGCGTTTCGGCCCAGTCGATGAGCAGTCCCATGACGGCGGCCAGCTCGCGGTCGAGGCCGTCGGCGCGCTTGTCGAGTTCGGTGGCGAGCGTGCCGGTCGGGCAGCCGTACCGGGCGGCGGCATCGCGCTGTTCGACCCAGCCGTGCACCAGGGCTTTCAACCGCTCGGCCGGGGTGTCGAGGGCGTTCAGGTCGGCGATCAGGGCGTCGAGCACGCGCGCGTGCGAGCCGATCGCCGCCTGCACGAGTTGATCCTTGGTCTTGAAGTAGTAGTAGACATTGCCCACGGGAACGTCGGCCGCCTGCGCGATATGGGCGATGGTCGTCTTCTCCACGCCCTGCCGATAGAACACGTCGGCGGCGGCCGCGGCCAACCGCTCGCGTTTACCCTGCGCCATCCGCCGCCTCCCGACTGAGTTAGTCATGCAACTAACTATAGACACGACCGCCCCTCACCGGCTACGGTTCGTTCTTAGTCAGTCAACTTACTTAGGAGTTTCGATGATCGTGGTGACCGGTGCGACCGGAAATGTCGGACGCCCACTGGTCCGCATGCTCGCGGCGGCGGGAGCGGAGGTGACGGCGGTGTCCCGCACGGCGGCCGGGGAGCTGCCCGCGGGTGTGCGCCACGTGGCCGCGGACCTCACCGATACCGACAGCCTGGCCCCCGCCTTCGCGGGCGCCGACGCGCTCTACCTGCTCTTCGCACCGGGCTCGTTCCACGCGGATGTGCGGGGTCTGCTCGCGGCCGCCGCCGCGGCGGGCGTGCGGCGCGTGGTGCTCCAGTCCTCGCAAGGGGTGGCCACCCGGCCGGAGTCCCCCTCGCACGGACAGCTGGGCAAGGCGATCGAGGACGCGGTGCGGGCCTCGGGGCTGTCCTGGACCATCCTGCGTCCCGGCGGGTTCCAGTCCAACGCCCTGGCCTGGGCCGCGCGGGTGCGGGCCGAACGCGAGGTCAGCGCACCGTTCGGCGAGGTGGCCATCCCGTTCGTCGATCCGGAGGACATCGCCGCGGTCGCGGCGGCCGCCCTGCGCGAGGACGGGCACGACGGGCAGATCTACGTGCTCACCGGCCCGGTCGCGGAGTCACCGCGCGAACGGGTCCGAGCCTTGAGCGAGGCACTCGGGGAGCCGGTGCGCTTCCTGGACCAGTCCCCCGCGCAGGCGCGGACCGAGTTGCTCGCGATCATGCCGCCGGATGTGGCCGATACGACCCTCGCCATCCTGGGTGCGCCCACCGACGCGGAACAGCGCATCAGCCCCGATATCGAACGCGTGCTCGGGCGTGCGCCCCGGCGGTTCGCCGCCTGGGCTCAGCGCACGGTCGCGGCCTTCCGCTGAACGTCCGCGATGGCCGCGCGCAGCGCGTCGAGGAATTCCGCTGTGCCCGAAGTTGACTTGGCGTTGCTCGAAACCGATCTCACGGTGCCGGATGCCGGTTCCGCGGTGCCCGACGACGGCGTCTTCTCTGTGCCCAACGCCAACTCCACTGCGCCCGAGTGCGGTTCCGCTGCGCTCGAGGCCGACTCCGCGGCGCTCGAGGCCGCGGTGCCCGGAGGCGCCTGCGCTGTACCGGAAGCCAGCTCCGTCGTGCCCACAGTCGATTCCCGCCGGAGCACGGCCACCGTGGGCCGTACGGCCTCCTCGTGATCGATGCGCAGGGCCGTCACCGCCGCCGGGAGGGCGGTGACGGCCAGGCCGGGAACGACCGTGACACCGAGCCCGGCGGCGACCAGGCCCAGCTTGGCCGACCAGTCCTTGACCACGTACCGGTGCGCGGGCGCGGTCCCCTCCAGCCACGCGCCCAGCAGCGGAGTTCCGGGTTCGAGGCTGCCCACGATCCACCGCTCGTCGCGCAGCATCGCGGCCGATACCGTGGTGCGCCCCGCGAGCCGGTGCGCCGTGGGAACGGCGACGAACAGCGGGTCGTCCAGCAGCGGCACCATCCGCAGCTCCGCGGGAACGGTGGCCGGTGCGGCGACGACCGCCACATCCGTACGACGGCGCGCGACGGAGTTGAGCAGCGCGGGACTGGTCCCCTCGCGCGGCACCAGGGTGATGTGCGGATGCCGCCGGGCGAATTCGGCCATGGCCCGCGGCACCACCGCGGCCATGGCGCTGGCGAAGCCGCCGACGCGCAGCCGACCGCGCGGCCGGGCCTCGAGTTCGAGCAGTTCCTGCCGGGCGGTGTCCAGATCGCCGAGCACGATCTCGGCATGCCGGGCGACGAGGCGGCCCGCCTCGGTGGGACGCACCCCGCGCGCCCGCCGCTCGAACAGCGCCTGCCCCGCCGCGCGCTCCATCAGCTGGATCTGGCGCGACACCGCGGACTGGGTGTAGCCCAGGCGATCCGCCGCGGCCGAGAACGAACCGCCGCGCGCCACCTCCCGCAGCACGCGCAGACCGACGACGGTGAACTCACCCATGCGGAAAGGTGATACCAGATATGCGAAAGCCCCGCTGGTCGCATGGCCGGGTCCGACCTAGCGTGGCCGGTATGACAGCGCAGCAGCAGACCAACCGCGAACTCGTGCAACGCGTCTTCGCACGCATGGCGGCGGGCGACACCCGGGCGTTGACCGAGGCCATGGCCGAGGACGTCGCCTGGACCTTCCCGGGCGGCTGGTCGTGGTCGGGTACCTGGTCACCGAAGACCGTGGTGCTGCGAGAGCTGTTGCGGCCGTTGCTGGCTCAGTTCACCGACTATCGGATGACGGCCGATCTCGTACTCGCCGACGGCGATCGCGTGGTGGTGCAGGCGCGCGGGCACGGCACCACCGTGCGCGGCGACGCCTACGAGCAGACGTACTGCCTCATCCTGCGCCTGTCCGACGGGCTGATCACCGAGATCGTGGAGCACTGCGACACCGCGCTGGTGGAGCGGACCCTGGTGCGGCCCTGAGCCCGCTCACTCCTTGCGGACCGCGTACTCCTGCCCACCCGGCTTCCACACCACGATCTCCAGCTGTCCGTCGATCAGTTCGACCGCGGACGCGCCGGTGATCTCGGCTCCGAAGAACGGATCGAACTTCTCGCCGCGCAGATCCATACCGCTGTCCTGGAACAGGTGCTCGGCGAAGCGTGCGTGCAGGGCCTCGTCCCGGATGTTCTCCACCGTCCCCCAGAGCTTCGCGTCCCCGTCGCCGACCATGGTGTCGACCGTGGCGGTGTGCAGGCTGAAGCGCGGATCGCGTTGCAGGTCACGGAATTTGGTGGTGTTCGGCATGCCGATCAACCAGAGCCGGTCCTCGAAGAACAGTGGTTCCATCGGACTGATGCGGGGGAAGCCGTCCGAACGCAGGGTCGCGAGCATGCAGAGATTGCCGGTCGCGGAGTGACGCCGCCGGAAGATGGTCGCAATGCGGGGCGCGGCGGCGGCGAATTCGGTCCAGGGTGTCATGGATCAACCGTAAATCCGCAGCTACGGCCCACGCTTGACCGTTCTTGCCCGATGCGCGGGCGGCACGCTCGAGCGATGCTCAGCCGATGTCGACGGGGTCGATCTGCACACGCAGCGGTCCGTCCGAGCGGTGGCTGCTGCGCACCGCCTGGGCGGCGAGCAGCGCCCGCGACAGCGCCGCGCCCTGCGACCGGTCGACCCGCAGGATCATCCGCTCCACCTCGGCGGGAGTGTCCCCGCTGAACGGTTTGCGGGCACCGAAGGGCAGCGGCACCGGCCCCAGCACCTCCACCTCGGCGGGCAGCCGCGCATCGCCCAGCAGTTCGGCGATGGTGTCGGTGGTGCCGTCGACGGCGACGAAGCGCACCGCGGGCGGGAACCGCACCTCGGTGCGCCCGGAGAGCTCGACCTGCGCGTGCCCCACCGGGTCCCAGCGCACCAGCGCCTGCACGGTGGGAATGGACGGTTCGGCCATGACCAGCACCTGACCGTCCGGCCGCACCAGTGCGGCGGCGGACATCCAGCGGCGCAACGCGTCCTCGGCGGCCCGCAGATCCGCGCGGCCCAGCAGCGCCCAGCCGTCGAGCAGCAGCGCCACCCCGTAGCCGCCGGGCACGGTCGGCTCGGCCCCGATGGTCGAGACCACCACCTGCGGCCCCTCCGGCACGGTGGTCAGCACCGATGTCCCGCCCGATCCCCGGATCGACACGCCGGGAAAGGCACGGCCCAGTTCCTCGGCGGTGCGCATCGCCCCGATCACCACCGCGCGCAGTGCCCGGGAACCGCAGGAGCCGCACCGGAACGCCGCCTCGGTGATACCGCACCATCGGCAGCTCGGACTGTGCGCGGTCTCACCGGAGGCGGTGCGCACCGCCGCGACACCGAGTTCCCGCGAACCGGTGCGCGGTCCGCGACCACCGGATGCGCTGTCGGGCAGGGCGAGTGGGCCGTTGCAGTGCCGACAGCGCGCGGGCGTTCGGCATTTCGCACAGGCCAGCGCCGGAATGTAGCCCCGGCGCGGCACCTGGACCAGTACCGGATCGCCCGCGGCCAGCGCGCGCCGGGCGGCGGCGAAGGCGGTCGCGGGAATACGGACGGCGCGGGCGATGGGATCGCGTTCCATGGCCGCGTCGGTGTCGCCGGGCGCGCTGATGCGCGGCATGGCCTGGCGCACCGTCGACCGCTCCGCCAGCAGGTCGTGCGCCCACCCGGATTCGACCACGGCCTGGATCTCGGCGGTGCGGGCGAAGCCACCGGCCAGGAAGGCCGCGCCGGTCTCGTGCGCACGCAGCATGGCCACCTCGCGGGCATGTGGATACGGCGCGCGCGGTTCGGCGTAGGTGTCGTCGCCGTCGTCCCAGATGGCGATGAGCCCCAGCTCCCGGGCCGGGGCGAAAACGGTGCTGCGGGTGCCGACCACCACCCGCGCGCTGCCGCGCAGC
>NZ_JASCXP010000330.1:0-8406 GCF_030010695.1 Nocardia sp. CC201C | reverse complement strand
GCCGCCGCGGAAGGAGGCCACCGGCGGTCGCGGCGCGGCACGGGCGGCGGGCCGAGGAGGTGCTGTTGCTGGCCGGGGCGGCGGAGGGGTTCGCCATGCTGCCGCGGCTGGGGGCACGGCTGGCGGCGGTGATCCATCCGTCGTTCACCGAACCGGAATTGGCGCTGCGGGAAGCGGACGTGCCGGTGACGCGGGTGGTGTTGGAGCCGCCGTACACGCTCGACGCCGGACTGGTGCCCGAGCAGGCCGACCTCGTGGTGGTGGGCAATCCGACCAATCCCACGTCGGTGCTGCATCCGGCCGAGGCGCTGCTGGCGCTGCGCCGCCCCGGGCGGATCGTGGTGGTGGACGAAGCCTTCGCCGATGCCGTGCCGGGTGAGCCGGAAACCTTGTCCGGCAAGGACTTTCCCGACGTGCTGGTGCTGCGCAGCCTCACCAAGACCTGGGCGCTGGCGGGGCTGCGCTGCGGCTACGCCCTCGGCGCGCCGGAGATGTTGGCTCGGCTGAACCACGGCCGCCCGCACTGGCCGCTGGGCTCCCTGCAACTGGAGGCCATTGCCGCGACCAGCGCTCCGGCCGCCGTGGCCGAGACGCGACGCACGGCGGAGGCCATTGCCGCCGACCGCGCCGCCATGATTCCCCGGCTGCGCGCGCTCGGCGTCGCGGTGCATGAACCCGCCGCCGGTCCCTTCCTGCTGATTCGTGTCCCCGATGCGGAGCTGTTGCGGAAACGGCTGGCGGACAAGGGGATCGCCGTGCGTCGGGGTGATACCTTCCCGGGGCTGGACGCCGGTTGCCTGCGGGTGGCGGTTCGTCCGGCGGCCGAGGTGGACCGTCTGGTCGCGGCCATCGAAGACGTCGGTCTGTGATCCGACGCGGGTATCCGGTGAACGACATTCGTTCGGTCGTTGGAGGAGGTTGATCGTGACGGCGGTGCGGTTGGCGGACGTCATCGAGGTCTTGGACGCGGCGTATCCGCCGCGGCTGGCCGAATCCTGGGATTCGGTGGGGCTGGTCTGCGGCGATCCGGGCGAGGCGGTGACCCGGGTGCTGTTCGCGGTGGACGCGACCGCCGCGGTGGTGGACGAGGCTCTCGAATGGGGTGCGCAAGCTCTGGTGGTGCATCATCCGCTGCTGTTGCGCGGCGTGGACACGGTGGCGGCGAGCACGCCGAAAGGCGCTCTGCTGCACCGGTTGATCCGCTCGGGCTGCGCGCTGTTCACGGCGCACACCAATGCCGATTCCGCCGATCCGGGGGTGTCGGACGCGCTGGCGCACACCATCGGGCTCCGCGTCACCGCACCGCTCGACCCCAAACCGGTTGGGGCGCAGGATGAGTGGCAGGTGCTGGTGCCGCACACGCATACCGAGGCGGTGCGGGAGGCACTGTTCGCGGCCGGTGCGGGGGCGGTGGGGAACTACCGGGAGGCGAGCTGGTCGGTGACCGGGACCGGGCAGTTCCGGCCGCTCGACGGAGCCGCCCCGGCCATCGGGGCGGTGGGGGAACTCCAGATCGTGCCCGAGGACCGCATCGAGGTGGTGGCACCGCCGTCGGCCCGGCGGGCGGTGCTGAGCGCCCTGCGGTCGGCGCACCCCTACGAGGAACCGGCCTACCACGTGACCGAGCGCGCACCCCTGCCGTCCGGACTGGGTATCGGACGGGTCGGCGAGCTGGCGCAGCCACAACCGCTGCGGGCCTTCACCGCCCGCGTCCGCGCCGCACTGCCCGCCACCACCTGGGGGGTGCGCGCCGCCGGAGACCCCGAGCGCGTCGTCCGCACGGTGGCGGTGTGCGGCGGGGCGGGCGACTCCTTCCTGTCGACCGTGGCCCGCCTCGGCGTGGACGCCTACCTCACCTCGGATCTGCGCCACCATCCCGCCGACGAGCACCTGCGCTCCGGTGGTCCCGCGCTCATCGACGCCGCGCACTGGGCCACCGAATTCCCTTGGTGCGCACAGGCCGAGGGGGTCGTGCGGGCGGCGCTGCCGGGCGTCGAGACGCGTGTCTCGACGCTGCGCACCGACCCGTGGACGATCGGCGCGGCCGACTGCTGACCGGAGGTGGCCGGAGCGACGGTGGCCGCGCCGTTCGACGTCGGCTCGCCGCCACCTTGACCGGGCCATCGACCCGCGGGCCTGCTGTCGGCCCACTCCCTGAATGTCGTCCCCACGTCCGGACGGTCGTTCCCGGGTAGGGCTGTCGTGTCACGGCCCGACCATCGCCGAGGGCACCGCCGCCGCCCGCAGTCGGCGGCCGTCCCGGTGTCGGACGTCGTGCCGCCCTGGCTGCGGCTCCCGGCCGCGCACCCGGCACGACATCCGCTGCGGTGAGCGCTATTCCGCCACGATCGTCGCTTCGTGCAGCACCGGGAAGTTCACCGAGTTGGCGATGAAGCACCGCCGGTGTGCTTCGGCGTGCAGACCCTGCGCCTTGTCGATCATCGCCGCGTCGGTGACCGTGATGTGCGGGCGCAGGGTAACCGTGCGGAAGCGTTCGTCGTCCATCACGCCCAGCGCGCTGTCCCGATAGGAGGTGACCACCACCCCGGCGGTGGCGCACAGGTGCAGGTACCAGAGCATGTGGCAGTCGGAGAGGGAGGCCACCAGCAGCTGTTCCGGATTCCAGCGTTCCGGGTCGCCGCGGAACTGGGGGTCGGAGGTGGCGAGGATAGGCGGTCGCCCCGCGGTCAGCAGTTCGTGATTGCGACTGTAGGACCGGTAGTCCGTCGTCGCCCCGGACCACACCACCTCGACCTCGTACCGATGTTCGCTCACGCTGTTGTCCTTTCTGGTACGAGTGGGGGCACTCCGTGGTGACGCTTCGCTGCCTCCTCCGCGCCGGACCACTCTTACCGAGAGTGTGTCCGATCTCCGCGCCGCTGCCCACCGGAATTCGTGGGCCGGGTCACGGCCGCGGCCCGCGCGGTGACCATCGGCCCAGCTGGCGGGCGGGTTGGGAAAATCGGCGCTGTCGACGGAGTACGGTGGGGGTCTTGAACTGTCCACAGCGTCCAGGAGAGCCTCCGCGTTGAATGTCGAACCATCGATCCAAGCCAAGCTGCTCGACCTCGCCGCAGTCGACGCCGAGCTGACGCGGATCGAGCACCGCCGCAAGGTGCTGCCCGAGGAGCAGGAGGTGCGGCAGCTCGAGTCGGAGCGGACGGCACGCAAGGACGCGGCGGTCAAGGTGGAGATCCTCATCGACGACCTGGATCGCGATATCCGCAAGCTCGAGGGCGAGATCGACGCCGTGCGCAAGCGCGAGGAGCGCGACCGCGGCATGCTGACCGCCGGATCGGTCGGGGCCAAGCAGCTCTCGGAACTCCAGCACGAGCTGACCAGTCTGGAACGCCGCCGCACGGTACTCGAGGACGACCTCATCGAGGTGATGGAGCGTCGCGAGGCCGCGGCCGCCGACCACGATCACGCGGGGGCCAATCTGGACCACGCCGAACAGCTGCTCGCCGAGGCCCAGCGCAAGCGCGACGAGGCATTGCGGGATCTGGAGGCCGCCGCGCAGCGCTGCGCGTCCGACCGCGCCGCCCTGGCCGGTCGCTTCCCCGCCGAGCTGACCGCGATCTACGACAAGCAGCGCGCCGGCTACGGCGTGGGCGCGGCCCTGCTCCAGGCCCGGCGCTGCGGCGCCTGCCGGATCGAACTCGATCGCGGCGAGATCGCCCGCATCGCCAAGACCGCCCCCGAGGTGGTGGTCCGCTGCTCGGAATGCGGCGCGATCCTGGTGCGCACCAAGCAATCGGGACTGTGAGCGGCCGCGCCGGGGAGGGCGAACAACGGTGAAGGTGATCGTCGAAGCCGACGGTGGCTCGCGCGGCAACCCGGGACCGGCCGGTTACGGCGCGGTGGTCTGGGACGCCGACCATGCGCGGGTCCTCGCCGAGCGCTGGGAGTACCTGGGTGTGGCCACCAACAACGTGGCCGAATACCGCGGCCTCATCGCCGGTCTGGAGGCCGCCGCCGAACTCGGGGCCACCGAGGTGGCGGTCCGCATGGACTCCAAACTCGTGGTCGAGCAGATGTCGGGCCGCTGGAAGGTCAAGCACGCGGCCATGATTCCGCTGGCCGACCGCGCGCGGCAGCTGGTCGCGGGCTTCGACGGGGTGCGCTTCGACTGGATTCCCCGCGCGGCGAACTCGCACGCCGACCGCCTTGCCAATCAGGCCATGGACGACGGAGATCTGGTGGGGGAGGTGCGCACGGCGCTGGCCGACAGCGCCGCCGATCCGGTGCACCCGGCGGGCACGACCGCCCCGGATTCGCATCGCGAAGAGAGCACACCCGACCGGGGTGCCAGGCGCGAAACCAGCGGTGAGATCGTGACGCGCGGTAGCACATCCGACACGCGCGGTAGCACATCCGACACGCGCGGTCGCACATCCGAGGTGTCGCCCGGCGACACCTCGGGACCGTCAGGCGTCCCGGCGGCGCCCGGTGACGTCTCGTCGAGCGGCGCCGCGCACACCGCGCCCGGGTGGACCGGGGCGGTCGGGCGACCGACGCGGTTGCTGCTGCTGCGGCACGGGCAGACGGAACTGTCGGTGCAGCGGCGGTATTCGGGGCGCGGGAATCCGCCGCTGACGGCGCTGGGGCGGGAGCAGGCGGCGGGTGCCGCGAAAATGCTTGCGGGCAAAGGCAGTATCGGGGCGATCGTCTCGTCGCCGCTGGATCGGGCGCGGGAGACCGCGGAGGCCGCCGGGCACGCGCTGGGTGTGCCGGTGCGGGTGCTGGACGGGCTCATCGAAACCGATTTCGGCGTGTGGGAGGGGATGACGTTCGGCGAGGCGCGTGAACACGATCCGGAACTGCACACCCGCTGGCTGGGCGATCCGTCGCTGCCCGCGCCGGGCGGTGAGAGTTTCGACCAGGTGCGCGAACGCGTCGAGACGGTGCGCCGCGACCTGGTGGCGCTGCATCCCGGTGAGAATGTGCTCGTGGTCAGCCATGTGACGCCCATCAAGACCCTGCTCCAACTGGCGCTGGGGGTCGGGCCGTCGCTGCTCTACCGCCTGCATCTGGACCTGGCCTCGCTCTCCATCGCCGAGTTCTACGCCGACGGCGGCTCCTCGGTCCGTCTGGTCAACGACACCTCCTACCTGTAGGGCCCACCCGGCGCGGGCGTTTGCCGGGTACGACGCGGGGTACTTCGGCGGCGTCTGGAGGTGGACGTATGGCCGAGGCGGCGGTGGGCGTGGGCGCGCCGGTGGGACCGACGAAACTGAGTCGGCGAGCATGGCGGGGTGTGCTGCGTCGGACGGTGCGCGAATTCCAGGAAGACAGTGTGCTGGATCTCGCCGCGGCACTGACGTTCTACAGCGTGCTGTCGATCTTTCCCGGGCTGCTGGTGCTCACCTCCGGGCTGGCGCTGCTGGGTCCCGAGCCCACCCAGTCGCTGATCGACACGGTGCGCCAGATCGGGCCGGGCAGCGGCACCGAACTGCTGGTGGACGCCATCGAGGAGCTGCGTGGCTCACGGCCGTTCGCCGGGCAGCTCGCCATTATCGGTGTGCTGGTGGCGCTGTGGACCGCGTCGGCGTACATCGGGGCGTTCATGCGAGCGTCCAACGCGATTCTGGAGATGCGCGAAGGGCGTCCGCTGTGGAAGCAACTGCCGGTGCGGGTCGGGCTGACGGCGCTGATGCTGGTGCTGCTGGCCGTGGTGATCACCGGTGTGGTGGTGACCGGCGCGGTGGCCGACCGGGTGGGCGGCTGGCTGGGACTGGCCGAGCAGGCGGTGATCGTCTGGGATATCGCCAAATGGCCGGTGCTGGCGCTGCTGATGAGTCTGGTGTTCGCCCTGCTGTATTGGGCCGCGCCCAATGCCGTGCAGCCGGGATTCCGGTGGCTGAGTCCGGGCAGCGTGCTCGCCGTACTGCTGTGGGTGGTCGCCTCGGCCGGATTCACCGTCTACGTAGCCAATTTCGGCTCCTACAACAAGACCTACGGCTCGCTCGCGGGCGTGGTGGTGTTCCTGATGTGGCTGTGGCTGTCCAATGCCGCGGTACTGCTCGGCGCGGAGTTCAACGCCGAGCTGACCCGGGCGCGCAGTATCGCGCAGGGACTGCCGCCGGAGGTGGAGCCGTTCCTGCCGCACCGTGACGAACCCGAATCCCCCACGGTGTCGAGCTGATCCGACGGAACCGGACCCGCGCTACGGACGCAGCACCGCGGTCAGGAATTCGGTCTGATCGTAGACCGCCTTCTCGAACCAATCGTCGAAGTAGATGTCGAAATGTCCGATCGGATACTGCTTGACGACCGCGTGTTTGGTGCGGGCGGCGGCCTCCAGAGTGGGGCCGGGCGGGGCGACGCTGTCGTGCTCGCAGACCGCGTAGAGCACCGGGACCTTGATGTCCTTGACGCGCTTGACCGGTTTGTCGAACAGTACCGAGAGCCCGACGCGGGCAGCGACTTTCGGGCGGTAGGCGGTGCTCTCCTCGGCGAGACGGCCGAACCCCTCGGGGACGTCGGCGGCGCTCATCAGCGCCGCGGTGCGTCGGCGTCCGGCCAGCCGCACCCCGACGGGTTTACGGCGCAGCGGTCCGACGACCAGGTCGGTGAGCGCCAGCGTGCCGGTTTTGGCGAGGCTGATCGGCCCCTTCGCCATGGCCGAGGACCAGCCGCTGGTGAACGGGCACTGCGCCACCACACCGGCGAGGTAGTCGTCCTCCGGCGCCACCGCGAGCACATGTCCGCCGCCGAAGGAACTGCCCCACAGCGCGATCCGGGTGGCGTCGAAGCCGCGCAGGGTGCGCCCGTAGGCGATGGCGGCCCGCCAGTCCGCCCGCTGGCGGGCGATATTGATCACCTGCCGCGGCTCACCCTCCGAACCGCCGAAATGTCGATAGTCGAAGGCCAGCACACCCATTCCAGCCGCCGCGAACCGCCGGGCATAGCGGTCCAGGCCCATTTCCCGATCCGCCCCCAGCCCGTGCCCCATGATGACCAGCGGGCGCGGTTTGGGCGGTCCGTCCGGTAGATACAGCCACCCCGCACAGCGGTGACCCTCCGATTCGAACCCCACCTCGACACGCTCCATGAGCCATTACCGTACCCTGGTTGCGCGGACGAGTCGGTCGGGCGGCCGCGGCGATGGGAACGGGCACGGCTGTGCCGCCGCCCGTCGCCGAGGAAAGTCCGGACTCCACAGAGCAGGGCGGTTGCTAACGGCAACCCGGGGCGACCCGCGGGACAGTGCCACAGAAAACAAACCGCCCACACGCCATGTGTGGGTAAGGGTGAAACGGTGCGGTAAGAGCGCACCAGCGCGCCGGGTGACCGGCGCGGCTCGGTAAACCCCGCCCGGAGCAAGGTCGAAGGCCGCACTCTCGGCGAGAGTGCGGCTGCGCAGGCGTTCGAGGGCTGCTCGCCCGAGCCTGCGGGTGGACTGCTCGAGGCACCCGGCAACGGTGTGTCCAGATGGATGGCCGCCTCCCGGTGCGAACCGGGGACAGGATCCGGCTTACAGACCGACTCGTCCGCCCACCCGCCGTGGGCATAGTCGACGGCTATCGCTATCCCCGTGTGGGATTTTCCGTTTCGGCGCTCGATGCGACAGCGGCGGCGACCCCGCCGGGGGTCACCGCCGCTGTGCGCCGCTGTTCGGTCAGTTCGGTTGTACGACGAGCAACTGAGCCCAGTAGCTGGCCTGCTCCGGGCCGAGTAGGGGCAGCAGGTGGTCGAAGAGGATCATCGACATGCGGTAAGGAACTCCTCGGATCGCTCGGTGTCGGAAGAACGCGTCCACCCGCGGTACGCGGCGGATGCGACGGCAACCCTACAGCTCGGGTGGAGCGAGGCGGAGGCGGCGCGGCACGGCGTGTCGACCGGTCGTTCTGCCCGGAACTAGCCGGGAGCGTGACTGATCTCATACAGTGTTGCGCGTTGGAAGGTTCCGTTGCGGGTGATAGCAACGGGGCGAAGGGCATCAACGAACGTCGGAAAGCAGGTTTCGTCTATATGCGAATTGCTCGCAAGCTGGTCACCGGTGGGCTGCTCGCCGGTACCGCTGCCGTGCTGGCCGTGATGGGTTCCGGGTCCGCCTCGGCGGTCGCCGTGACCCCGCTGCCGGGTGGGGTGCAGGTGGATCTCACTCCCGCCGATACGCGCTGGGTGGCCGACACCCACTTCGGGCAGACCCTCGCCGGTCTGCCGCATCCGTCCGCCGCGTCCTTCGGGCAGGCGCTGGATTCCGCGGCGAAGCTGTCGTCGCAGTATCCGGAGGGGCGGGTCGTGTTCACCGTCTTCGGGCCGTTCGACCAGTTGAACGGCACCATGCTGGCTCTGCAGTAGGGCCAGTCCCCCCGGTGGAACTACATCAGCGGATCGTTTCGGCGCCGGTCGACTTCGGCGCCGTCCGAACCGAATTCGGGTTGGCCTAGGCGTATCCCC
>NZ_JASCXP010000329.1:0-8454 GCF_030010695.1 Nocardia sp. CC201C | reverse complement strand
CGACTGGGTGCAGCCCGCGGTGACCGCTGCCGATCCGCATCCGCTGGCCGTCGGTTGCCGCTCCTGGCTGGGCGAGGTGGCCATCGCGGGCTGGCGCGGGGTGGACCACGACCTGGTGACGGCGGCCGATCGCACGGTGGAGGGGCTGCTCGCCGAGCCGGGGCAGCGTCGGCTGGCCGTCCTGCTCGACGGGCTCACCGCCGAGCTGAGCGCCTCGGCCCCGATCGCGACCATGGACGCGCTGCCCGTGCGGCGCTGGGCCGACCTGTGGACGCGCGCCCTGTTGCTGACCTGGCGCACCGCGGACACTCTTGTACCGGAAGCCACTGTGCCGGAAACCGCTGCGTCGGAAACCGCTTCGGGCCGCCTGTTGCCGCTCGGCGTGGATGTGCACGAACACGGCACCGCCGTTCAGGCGCAGGTGCACGCCATCCTGGAAGCACCGGGCGCACCTTCGCGCACGGTGCGGGTGAGTGTGGCGGCCGCCAAGGTGGACACCATTGTCGGACCGGCGGTCTGGCAACTGCTGGGCGCGCACCCGCGCCTGCTCACGGCACTGGCCGAACACCGCGCCCTGACGGTGACCGATATGCCGCTCACCGCGAGTGGTGATCTGGTGTGGCGGGACGGGCGGGCGAGCGTCGGCGATCCGGCCGACCCCTTCGCCACCGCGAGCGTGCAGCTGACCGATGCGCTCGCCGCGCCCACCGCCCCGCTGGACCGCGATCCGGTGCACATCGCCGAACCGGTGTTGCTCGAGGGCTACCGCATCAAGGACGGCGCAATGGAATTGGGCGGCCTGCGGTTGCCGCTCGAACTGGACCGGCTGCCGTCGTGCGGACCGCTCACCCCGGCCGCGGTATCGGGTTCGTTCGCCTGCCTCGGATTGCTGCGCTGGGACGGCGGACGCTGGAGCCTGCGCCCGCTGGCGGTGCGGCGCAAGGTCAAGTCCACCGTCGTCGCCCTGCACAACGGTGACTGGGCCTGCGGCCCCACCGACCCCAAGGTGGCCAAGGCACAGGCGAAATCGGGTGACGCGGTGCTGGTGCTGCGTGAGCGGGCGGGACGGTTGCTGCGGAAATGACCGATCATGAGACCCGCCGCCAGATTCTGTACTGGCGGCTGCTGTCGGGCGTCTTCGGGGGCGATCCGCAGCCCACCCTGGAATCCGCGAGTGCGAGCATCGTCGAGGATATCGGGCTGCCACTGGCGGTCCTCGACCCCGGCGTCTCCATAGACACTGTCGTCCAACGCTTTCCGGAGCTCGCCGCGGAATTCGCGGCACTCGATCTCACGGCCGAGCGCGCCGCGGCCGAAACCGAGGCCGAAACCGAGGAGCCGGCGGCGATCGGCGGCACCGATGTGCGCACCGCCGCGCTGGTATCCAAGCTCCTGCTGAACATCTTCGCCACCGGCTGCGGTGCGGTGAGCGCCGATCAGCTGTCCGGCTGGCAGAGCGACGCCAACTGGCTGCGCCGCGGCCTCGGCGAACAGCGCGCCGGGGAGGTGCGCGGTGTGCTCGCCGAACTGGAGGGCGATCTGGTCTCCCGGATGCGGCTGCGCGAGGTGCTGGCCGACCCGAAGCTGGCCGCCCAGCTCACCCCGAGTATGTCGCTGGTCGAACAGCTGTTGCGGGACAAGCACAATCTGTCCGGTGTCGCGCTGGCCAATGCCAAGGCCCTGATCCGGCGCTACGTGGACGAGGTCGCGGAGGTGCTGCGCACCCAGGTGCGGCAGAGCAGCGCGGGCACCGTCGACCGGTCGGTGCCGCCCAAGCGCATCCTGCGCAATCTCGATATCGACCGCACCATCTGGAAGAACCTGCCCAACTGGAACCCGCGCGACGAACGCCTCTACGTGGACCGGCTGTTCTACCGGCAGACGGCCAAACGCACCGTGCCCGCCCGCATGATCGTGGTGGTCGACCAGTCGGGATCCATGACCGATTCCATGGTCAACTGCACCATTCTGGCGTCCATCTTCGCGGGCCTGCCCAAGGTGGACGTGCACCTGATCGCCTACGACACCCGGGCGCTGGATCTCACGCCGTGGGTGCACGACCCGTTCGAGGTGCTGCTGCGCACCAACCTCGGCGGCGGCAACGACGGCCCGGTCGCGATGGCCATGGCGCAGCCCAAGATCACCGATCCGAAGAACACCGTGCTGGTGTGGATTTCGGACTTCTACGAGTTCGACCGGTCGCAACCACTGTTCGATGCCATGGCGGCGGTGCACCGTTCCGGGGTGAAGCTCATCCCGGTGGGTTCGGTCAACAGTTCCGGCCAGCAGAGCGTCAACCCGTGGTTCCGCGAACGGTTCAAAACCCTCGGTACGCCGGTGATTTCGGGACGCATTCAAAAACTTGTCAACGAACTCAAGAACTTTCTCGACTAGGAGACCATCATGTCCGACGTCCTGCGCGCTCCCGCCGAAGTCAAGTACGCCGAGGAGCTGGATTGGCTGGAGTCCATCGACGACGGTCCCAAGCCCTTCGCCTGGCGGCTGAGCCCGAAAATGGTGCGGCTGTTCATTCTCGGCTCCGAACGCGCCGACGGCCTGGATCGCACCGTCGAGCAGAAGTGGTTCGGCGACCGCAGTTTCGTCGAACGCAGCATCGTCACCCTGGCCTCCGATCGTGGCCTGCTGCTCATCGGCGATCCGGGTACCGGCAAGAGCTGGCTGGCCGAACTGCTGTCCGCGGCCATCAGCCGCAACTCCACCCTGGTGGTGCAGGGCACCGCGGGCACCACCGAGGACCACATCAAATACTCGTGGAATATCTCCATGGTCATCGCCAAGGGCCAGTCGCGGGAATCCATGATCCCCTCGCCGATCATGACCGCCATGGAGCGGGGCGTGATCGGCCGGTTCGAGGAGCTGACCCGTTCCACCAGCGATGTGCAGGACGCGCTCATTTCCATCCTGTCGGAGAAGTACGTCTCCATTCCCGAACTCGACGACGACAATGTGGTGTTCGCCCAGCCCGGGTTCTCCATCATCGCCACCGCCAACAGCCGTGACCGCGGTGTGAACGATCTGTCCTCGGCGCTCAAGCGGCGCTTCAATTTCGTGCGCATCCCGGTGGTGTCGAACAAGCGCAGCGAGGCCGAGATCGTGCGGTTCCGCACCCAGGAACTGCTGCGCCGCCATCGGATCGAGCTGGAACTGCCGCCGACGCTGCTGGATATCCTGCTGGAGAGCTTCGCCGATCTGCGCGCCGCCGCCGCGGCGGCCACCAGCGATGACGACAAGCTGGAATCGGCGCTGTCGACCGCCGAGCAGATCGGCGTACTCGAGGACGCGATTCTGCACAGCCAGTTCTTCGGCGAGCGGGAACTGCGCGCCGAAACCCTCGCCGGTTCCCTGGTCGGTTCGCTGGCGCGGCGTGCGCCGGAGGATCTCGCCATTCTGAACAAGTACCTGCACGGCGTGGTCGAGCCGCGCAGCAAGGATCAGGGCGGGTCCTGGGGCGAGTTCCTCGAGGGCGGCCGGGCGGCGATCGCGAGGCTGTCGTGACCACCTCCGAAACCCGTTCGGCGACTTCGGTGTTCGGCGCGCTGCGGGAGCAGCTGGCGGACGCGGCCGCCGCGTTCGCCGGTGATCCCGGTGCGGCGGGCGACATTCTGGCGGGCATGGTCGACGATGTCGACCGGGCGCTGTCGGAGCGGCTGGAGATCTTCCCGGTCTGCCACCATTCGCCCGCCTCCGGACTGGCCATGGTGCGTCGCCTGCGTGAGAAGCAGCCCACCGTCATCTACATGGAGCTGTGCGAGGATCTGCGGCCGCTGCTGGACGAGCTGCGCAACTGTCGGCTGCCGGTGGCATTGCAGGCGTTCGCCAGTGCGGTCGACGGTTTCCCGGCCTCCTGGTCCCCGCTCTCGATCGTCGCCCCCATTACCGAATCGTCGGCCGAATATCAGGCCATCGCGTACGCGCTCGACACTCCGGGCGTCGAGCTGGTGCTGGTGGACCGGTCCACCGATCACGTCTTCCAGTGGTCGCCGACCGAGGACGAGGCCACGGCGGACGCCGACACCCCGGAGTCCGACAACGGCCTGCACGGCGAAGCCGTCGGCATCGACATCGGCGATATGCGGCCGCGTTTCGCCGAGTTGGAGCAGTACCTGCTGCACCACGGCAAGGTGCGGCACTGGTCGGAGTGGTGGGACCAGTACGTCGAACAGCCTCTCGCCGACGCCGACTACGACACCTACCGGCAGGTCATGGTGATGATCGGCAGCCTGTTCCGGCGGTTGCGGCGCGGCAGTACCGAGGTGGACGAGAACCGCGAGCGGTACATGTGGACGCGCATGCGCGAACATCTCGCCGCCACCGGTGCCGACCCCGAACGCGCCCTGTACATCTGCGGCGCGGCCCACGCCGCCAGCCGGGTGGAGCAGTTCGGATCGGATTCCACCGCGCCGTACGAGATCTCCCCGCGCACGGCCACCACCTGGCATTACGGGCTCATCCCCTCCAGCCACTCCGCCATCGAGGAGCAGTTCGGGCTGGCCGGCGGCGCGGTCTCCATCGCCGCCGCCACCTGGGCGAAGGGTTTGCGGCGCGCCAAGACGCAGGCGTTCCGGCTGGCGGGGCAACCGGGGTCGCGGGGTCGCGCCGGGAAGAAGACGCTGCCCGTCGCGACACCGGCCGCGGCCGTCGCGGATCACCTGTCCGGCTTCCTGACCAGCGCACCGGCCCTGGACCCGCTGGACGAATCCGAACTGCTCGAGTGGTCGGTCGATATCGTCCGGCTGGCTCGCCGCAATGGTTACCTGGCCAGCACCGCCGACGCCATCGCCATCTTCGAACACGCCATTCTCTTGGCGGGCCTGCGCAATCGGACGCGTCCGACGCCGTACGACTTCCAGGACGCCGCCATCACCTGCATCGAGAAGGACACCGTGCCCGGCCGCCGCGATGTGCGGCGGCTGTGCGAGATCCTGCTCGGCGGGGATCGGATCGGGCAGGTCGGCTATTCGGCGCTGCCGCCGCTGGCCCGCGACGTGCTCGATCGGCTGGCGCCCCTGGGGCTGGACCTGTCCAAGCGCACCCTGCAACGGGCACTGCTGGACCTGCGCGCCGACCCGCACCTGCGGCCGTGCTCGGATCTGCTGTGGCTGCTGCGCAAGCTGATTCCCGCCGACGCCGTCCGGCCCATCATGGGCTCGCGCGGTCTGGGCGAGCAGGCTGTGCAAGAGAGCTGGGATCTGGGGCTCGGCAAGTATCAGCGCTCCCTGGTGGAACTCGGCTACGAGGGCGTCACCGTCGAGCAGGTCTTCGAACAGCGCCTGCGCCGGGCAGTCGACGACCCGGACGCCACGGCGGCGGCGGCCCTGGCCGCTGTCGAAGACGCCCTGGTGTATCTGGGCTCGGCGCGGTTGGCCGACGAGATCGGCTCCCGCGCGGTGGAATTGCTCGCCGCCGAACGCACGGTGGACGACGCACCCGCGGTGCTGCGCCGAATCCGACTGCTGATCAACCACTTCCGCTCGTCGGCAGCGGGCATGCCGGAATGGTGCGAGCGTTTCGTGACCGTGGGCTACGCGCACTACTGCACGCTGTTGCCGACGGCCTTCGCCGCCGACGACAGCGGCGCGGGTCAGGTGGCGGCCATGCTCGGCTTCCTGTTCGGGATGGAAAGCCTCGCCCTGTCGCTGGGCTGTGACCACACCCAGCTGGAACTGGCCGTACTGCAATCCCATCCGGAGGCCCCCGACAAGGTGGCGCTGCTGTGGGCGGCGCGTTTCCAACTCGGGCTGCTCCCGCTGGCCGAGCTGCGCGAGCGCTGCGACGACATGCTGGTCAATCCCCTGGTGCTGCCGTCGTTCCCGCGCTACCTCACCGGTTTCGTGCACGCGATCGATCCGGCCCCGGCGCTGCAACCCTTCGTGGTGGAACTGCTGTCGAAAGCCTTCGGTCGACTGCCCGATCGAGTGCTGCTGCCGTGGCTGCCCACACTGATCACCACGCTGCGCAAACAGGTGGGCGAGGTGATGCCGGCGCTGGTCCGGGAGGCGGGCCGCACCTTCCCGGGCGCGCTGCCCGCGGTGGACGGTTGGGTGCCGCCGTGGTCCGAGATGGCGGCCGCGCCGACCGCGCCGCTGACCTCGGCACCTCGCGGCCCCGCCACCGACCTGCTCGCCGCGCATCCGGCCGCGTGCGACGCGTTGGCGGTGCTGTTCGGCCACGATCCGGTCTGGCAGGAGCCACCCGCGGCCGCCGATACCGCGGTCGCCGACCTGCTCGACCGGTATCCGGCGACGGCGACGGCACTGGCCGCGAACCTCGGCATCGGCTGATCCGTCCGGGGTCCGGTCCACTGCGACCGGGCCCCGGCGAATCCTCGCCGATTACTTGACGAATCGCCGCCGCCCCTGTAAATATTGAAATGGGAAGACGCCGATAATTCGGATGTCTATTTGTTCGTGCCCTCGACATAAGTCGTTTTCGGGTGTAATTTTGGACTTCGTTTCCGGGGAAGAACCGTCCAGATCTCGAAATCCGAACGACTGTGGGGATGTAAATGTCGAGTCGAGTATCGTTCGCCGAAATCCGTGAGCCGCTGGCGGTTCCGGACCTGTTGGGTATCCAGACCGATTCGTTCGAGTGGCTGGTCACGAGTGGTTTAGCGGAGGTGCTCGAGGAGATCAGCCCGATCGAGGACTTCGCCGCGACAATGTCGCTGACGCTCTCCGAGCCGCGCTTCGAGGAGATCAAGACCTCCGTCGAGGAATGCAAAGACAAGGATATGACCTATGCGGCGCCGCTGTTCGTGACCGCGGAGTTCATCAACAACAGCACCGGGGAGATCAAGTCTCAGACGGTGTTCATGGGCGATTTTCCGTTGATGACCGACCAGGGCACGTTCGTCATCAACGGCACCGAGCGCGTCGTCATCTCACAGCTGGTCCGCTCCCCCGGGGTCTACTTCGACGAGACCATCGACAAGGCGAGCGAGAAGACGCTGCACAGCGTCCGCGTCATCCCGTCGCGCGGTGCGTGGCTGGAGTTCGACGTGGACAAGCGCGACACCGTCGGCGTGCGCATCGACCGCAAGCGGCGGCAACCGGTGACCGTGCTGCTCAAGGCGCTCGGATGGACCGGCGAGCGGATCGAGGAGCGGTTCGGCTTCTCCGAGATCATGATGACCTCGCTGGCCAAGGACGGCACACCGGGCACGGACGAGGCGCTGCTCGACATCCACCGCAAGCTGCGGCCGGGCGAACCGCCGACCAAGGAGTCCGCGCAGAACCTGCTGGAGAACCTCTTCTTCCGGGAGAAGCGCTACGACCTGGCCCGCGTCGGCCGCTACAAAGTGGACAAGAAACTCGGCATCGGCACCGGCGCCGACGCGGCCCAGCGTCCGGGAGTGCTCACCGAGGCCGATATCGCCGCGATCATCGAATATCTGCTGCGCCTGCACCGGGGCGAGCAGGTCATGACCGGACCGGGCGGCGTGGAGGTACCGGTCGAGGTCGACGATATCGACCACTTCGGCAACCGTCGCCTGCGCACGGTCGGCGAGCTGATCCAGAACCAGTTTCGTGTCGGCCTCTCCCGCATGGAACGTGTGGTGCGCGAGCGCATGACCACCCAGGACATCGAGGCCATCACACCGCAGTCGCTGATCAATATCCGCCCCGTCGTGGCCGGGCTCCGGGAATTCTTCGGCACCTCGCAGATGTCGCAGTTCCTGGATCACCGCAACCCGCTCGCCAGCCTGACTCATAAGCGTCGGCTCTCGGCGCTGGGTCCGGGTGGCCTGTCCCGCGATCGTGCCAGCCTCGAGGTCCGCGACGTGCACTACAGCCACTACGGCCGCATGTGCCCGATCGAGACGCCCGAAGGCCCCAATATCGGTCTGATGGGCTATCTCTCGGTGTACGCGCGGATCAATCCGTTCGGATTCGTCGAGACGCCGTACCGCAAGGTCGTCAACGGCATCGTCACCGATGAGGTCGACTATCTGACCGCCGACCAGGAGGATCTGCACGTCGTCGCGCAGGCCAACGAACGGCTCGACGCGTCCGGGCGCTTCCTCGCCGGTCGAGTCGCGGTGCGGCGCAAGAACTCCGAGGTCGAACTCGTCGATACCGCCGAGGTCGACTACATGGATGTCTCGCCGCGCCAGATGGTGTCGGTGGCGACCGCCATGATCCCGTTCCTCGAGCACGACGACGCCAACCGCGCCCTGATGGGCGCGAACATGCAGAAGCAGGCGGTGCCGCTGTTGCGGTCCGAGGCCCCGCTCGTGGGCACCGGTATGGAGGCGCGGGCGGCGGTCGATTCCGGTGATGTCATCCTCGCCGAGAAAACCGGTGTGGTGGAGGAGGTTTCGGCCGATTTCATCACCGTCATGCACGATGACGGCACCCGCCGCAGCTACCGGCTGCGGAAGTTCGAGCGTTCCAATCAGGGCACGTGCGCGAATCAGCGTCCGATCGTGGACGA
>NZ_JASCXP010000328.1:0-8478 GCF_030010695.1 Nocardia sp. CC201C | reverse complement strand
CCGGCGGCGGTGAGTTCGACCCCCTGCGGCCCGCGCACCAGCAGCAGCCCGCCGACCTCGCGCTCGATGGCCCGGATCTGCTGGCTCAGCGTCGGCGTCGAGATGAACAACCGCTCCGCCGCCCGCCGAAAATGCAACTCCTCCGCCACGGCGACGAAATACCGTAACTGCCGCAACTCCACCACACCCGAACCCTAGCCACCCCGTCACCGGAGGTGAACCGGCGACGAATCGGGCCGAGGCCACAAGCAGCGGGTCCGCGCGGTCGTGTGACGGATGCCACCCGCCGCTCAGCAGACGGGGAAGTACTCCTCGAGTCCGACCGGCACCCCGTCGGCCCGCGCCTGCGCCCGACACACGTCGTTGGGGAAGTACACGTAAGTGGTCCACGGCGCACCATCCACCCGGCGCACCATCCGCTGACTGTCGCCCGGGATATCCCAGGCGATGACCGCCCAGGACCGGTCACAGTACGCCACGCTGGGCGTGGCGGTGGTGAACGGCGGCCCCGCATCCAGATCGTGCACGATGGTCTGTGCGGCGCAGACCGGTTCGGGCGCCGGATCCTGGAATCGCAAGCTGCCGAACACGGTCTGGCCGTCGGACTCCACGAACAGCGTGTGCATACCCTCGGGCACCGGGTCGGTCCCGGGGGGTGGATTCATGCCGAACCGGTAGCAGCCCACCGGAACCGAGAAGGCGGCCTGCCCGTCGATTCCGGTGGTCGCGGTCCACCGCTCGGCCTCGGGTGTGCCCTCCGGCAGATCGTGGGCTAGTGGATCACAGGGCCGGAACAGCGCCAGTTCCACCGGAACATACGGAATCGCGGTGCCGGAGAGGCTGGCGGTCCGGATCACGACCGTGCCGCTGCCGCGCGGCGGCTCCGAGTCTTCGGGCGGCGTGACGGTGGTCCTCGGATCGGTCCGCGTCGCTGCGGGCGCGCTCGGATTCGTCACGCCCGGAACGACTGTCGGCCCGCCGGACGGCGGTGCTGTCACCGTCACCGTGGGGGCGGTGGTGCCGGGCGTTGGATCCGGTTCGGCGTTCTCACACGCCGTCACCGCCACCAACGCCCCGCCCAGCAGTACCGCCTGTAGGATTCGCCGCGTTCGCATAGTCGTAGACCTCCGGTCGCATCATCCCGACATCGGGGATATCGGCTCCGGACCGGCTGCGATTACCGCTGCTCATCCCCTAGTTCCTGGGGCATGACGGGAGCGGCCCCGTCCTGGATCAGTTCCCAGTCCCCCGGCAGCCCTTCCACTGTGACCGAGGTTCCCTCGGCCTCGATGGTCACCGTCGCCGCGCCGAGGCGCAGATCCGCCAGCCGTACCCGCCCGGCCCGCTCGGGCAGTCGCGGGGTGACGGTGAGGGTGCGACGCGGCACATTGGGTGTGAGCCCGAGGAAGGAGCGCATGAGCAGCAGCGGGGCGGCGCTGGCCCACGCCTGCGGGGAGCAGGAGGTGGGATACGGCACCGGAGAACGGAATTCGGAGCGTCCGAAGCCGCAGTACAGCTCCGGCGGCCGCGCGCCGAAGCTCATGACGGCCTCGGTGAGTCCGCCCGCCAGCCGCTCGGCCAACTCCCAGGCTCCGGGCAGGTGCCGGTAGCGCAGCAGTCCCGCGACGGCGATGGCGGTGTCGTGCGGCCACACCGAACCATTGTGGTAGCCCATGGGATTGAACCGCCGCATGGACGAGGACAGCGTGCGCAGCCCGAAACCAGTGTCCATATCGGCGTTTCCGAGATGTTCGATGAGCTGCGCGGCGCGTTCGTCGGGCACGATTCCGGTCCACAGACAGTGCGCCACATTGCTGCCGAGCGCGTCGACCTGACGTTTGCCGCCGTCGAGTGCCATGGCGTACCAACCGGATCGGGGCAGCCAGAACGCATCGTCGAACCGCTCGCGCAGTTTCTCGGCCTCGGCCCGCAGCCGCGTGGCCCGACGCTTCTCACCGAAGGCTTCGGCCAGTTCGGCGCGGCCGAGCTTGGCGGCGTAGGTGTAGGCCTGCACCTCGCACAGCGCGATGGGCGGTTCGGCGAGGTGTCCGTCGGCGAAACTGATCGAGTCCCAGCTGTCCTTCCAGCCCTGATTGGCCAGACCCCGATCGGTTTTGCGGCGGTACTCGACGAACCCGTCGCCGTCGCTGTCGCCGAAGCGGTCGATCCATTCCAGGGCGGCGTCGGCGGCGGGCAGCAGTTCGCGGATGGCGGACTCCTCCACGCCCCAGCGCCAGCATTCGGCGAGCAGCATGACGAACAGCGGGGTGGCGTCGGCGGTGCCGTAATACACGGTGCCGCCGAGCACCTGGTCACCACCGGGCCCGTGCCGCATTTCGTGCATGATGCGGCCGGGCTCCTCCTCGGTGACCGGATCCACCTGGGTGCCTTGCAGTTTCGCGAGCTGACGCAGGGTGCCCAACGCCAGGTCGGAGTCCAGCAGCAACGCCATCCAGGAGGTGAGCAGACTGTCGCGGCCGAACAGCGCCATGAACCACGGCGCGCCCGCCGCCACGTACGCGGTGCCGTCGGCCGGATCGTCCATGCGCAGCGCGCCGAGATCGCTCTCGGTGCGCTGCAGGACGGCGGTCAGGCCGACATCGCCGGTGGTGAGCCGGGTGGCGGTGGCTCGCCACTGGCGAATCTTGTTGGTGGGGCTGTCCTCGTCGTCCGCGGTGAGGTTCATCGGCACCGCGCGGTGTTCCAGGATCGGCTGGCACAGCACCACCGTCTGCCAGGTGCCGCGGCGGGGTACGACGATCCGCCAGCTCATGGTGCCGAGCTGGACGACCGGGTCCCCGGTCGCGGTCACCGTGAGGCCGCGACCGGAGTCCTTGCGGTCGGTGAGGTGCAGGGCGCTGTCGGAGATGTTGAGTTCACATCCGCCGCCGTCCACCCGGCCCGCCTTGACCGCGAACAGATCCGCGAAATCGGAGTCGGCGGTGAGCGTGATGGTCATGGCGGTGTCCTCGTCGCCGAGGTTGTGCACCACGATCTTCTCGCGCATGCCGTCACCGATCATCCGCTTGCGCAGTACCAGCACGGTGGCGTCGGCCACGCCGGGCCGCGGCTGTTTCCGCGCGACGAACCGTGCCCGGAACGCTTCCGGCATCATGACCGAAAGCTGTTCCGGGGCATGGCCGTCGAGCCGGAGCTCCCAGCGGGCCAGGACGCGGGCGTCCCGGTAGAACAGGCCCTGCGAAGTGCCCGCGTGGATATCGCCGAGTTGGTCCGACAAACAGAAGGTGCTCGCCTCGACCATGGTCACGATGCCGCCGTGACCATCGGCGATCGGGGGCTGACCGGCATTGAAGATACTCATTGCGGGCTGCGCACCGCCCCGCTGACCGCCGCCGTACCCAGCACGGTCGGGGTCGCCAACCGCTGCTCGGGTACCAGGATCGGCACGGCTTCGGCCTCGACCCGCCGCCCGGCCGCGACCCGCTCGGCCGCGCCCCGTGCGGCCACGGCACGGCGGTAGGCCGTCTCGTAGCCGGACGCGAGCCGGTCGGAGGCGAACAGCCGCTCCACCCGCTCCCGGCAGGCGTAGGGATCGATTTCGTCGGCCCGCGCGATGAATTCGGGCAGCTGCTCCGGATCGTCGCAGATGAAGCCGGTGACACCGTGTTCGATCACCTCGTCGACCGCGCCGCCGCGCAGCGCGATGACGGGGGTACCGCACACCATGGCCTCGATCATGACGATGCCGAAGGGCTCCTCCCAGCGGATCGGGAAGAGCAGGCAGCGCGCGCCCGCCAGCAGATGCCGCTTGGCGACCGCGTCCGCCTCACCGAAGACGTCGTCGCCGTCGGCGAGCAGTGGTCGGACGGCCTCCTCGAAGTACTTCTTCTCGGGCGGCTCGTTGCACTTGCCCGCCAGCACCAGGCGCAGTCCGGCCGCGTGTGCGGCATCGAGCGCCAGATGCGGTCCCTTGTACGGCGCGTACCGGCCGAGGAACAGCGCGTAATCCTGCTTCTCGGTGCGGAACGGCCATTCTTCCGGCCGAATCGCATTGTGTACGCGGGCAATCCAATTCAGATCCGGCACCAATTCGCGCTGCCGGTCGCTGATGGCGACCAACTGCACGTCCTGGTCAAAGGACCGATAGTACTCGTGCATGTCCGGGTCGACCGGACCGTGCACGGTGACCACCGTCGGAATACCGAGCGTGCGATACGCCGCGGCGTTCAGCGGACCGGCGAACGTGTGATCGTGCACGATATCGACGGAGTCTTCTCCGTTCAATTCCATGATGACGCGTAAAGCCTTCATGGCATGCACGATCTCAGGATACGGCTCGCCGAGCCGATGCGCCTGAATTTCATTCCAAACCGGGATGAATCGGGCCTTGGTACCTGGTCGACCTGCACCGATGAGGGTCACTCGATGTCCACGATCCACGAGTTCATCGGCCAGTGTCGCCACTATCGCCTCTACGCCGCCATACCCTGCCGGTGGGATATCGAAATACGGCGGAGCCACCATGACGATATTCAACGGCCTGTCCGGGCCGGTGCCCGAACCGGGCGAAACCGCCCTAGCCGAACGTACGAAATCGAAAATGGTGGCGGGATAATCCTCGTCGGATTCCGGCTCCTCGAAACTCATTCCAAGCCTCCTCATTGAGGTGAATGACTCCGCGTAGCACATTCCACCAATGCGCGGAACTCAAACCTCTACGAGGTGGCGGGCCGGATTCAGAGGTTAGCCGGTCGCACGACCATGACCGAAGAGGCGCGTTTGCCGCTTTCCTGAAGCAGGGCGATGGCCCGACCGGAGGGGTCGATGGCGGCGTAAACACCTGAGAGACCGACCGGTTCGAGCCAGCGGCCATTGCGCAGATCCTCGGCCTGCCGTTCGTCGATCGCACGCACCGCGAACGCGGTCCGGGCAGCGGCATCGACATCCAGGCTGAGCAACGGCTCCTCCGCCTCGGCCGCCGCGGTCAACTCCGCCAGGGTGCGCGCGTGCTCGAGGGTGAACGGCCCCACGCGGGTGCGGCGTAGCGCGGTCAGATGCCCGCCCACGCCCAGCCGCGCGCCGAGATCGCGAGCCAGCGCCCGCACATAGGTGCCCGAGGAGCATTCGACCTCGACATCCAGGTCCACGAACCGCCCGTCCTCGCCGTCGACCTCCCGGCGCGCCAGGACATCGAACCGGCTGACGGTGACCGGACGCGCGGCCAACCGGACGTCCTCCCCCGCGCGGGCGCGGGCGTAGGCGCGTTCGCCATTGACCTTGATGGCGCTCACGGTGGCGGGCACCTGCTGGATGTCGCCGGTCAATGCCGCCACGCCGGAGGCGATGTCGGCATCGGTGAGATGTCCGGCGGCGGTGGTCGCGGTGACCTCACCCTCGGCGTCGTCGGTCACGGTGGACTGCCCGAGCCGGATGGTGGCGGTGTACGCCTTGGTGGTCAGGGTGAGCAGGCCCAGCATCTTGGTGGCCCGTTCCACGCCGAGCACCAGCACCCCGGTGGCCATGGGGTCGAGGGTGCCCGCGTGCCCAACCTTCTTGGTGCGCAGCAGCCGTCGGGCCTTGGCGACCACGTCGTGACTGGTCCAGCCGCCGTCCTTGTCCACGATCAGCAGGCCGCCGAGCGCGTCCACGACGGGAGTTCGCTTCTCGCCCATGCGGTCTCAGCCCTCCACGATCGCGGTCAGGATGAGGCCGTCGGCGATGAGCCAGCGGCCGTCGAACGAGGTCAGCGGCGAGCCGCCGTCGGTGGTGTGGCCGGGGACCAGCAGTTCGCTGCGGAAGGTGCCCGACCCGCCGCCGTCGGACTCCTCGTCCACGGTGAAGGTGATGTGCGCGTCCTCGAAGCCCAGCCAGCGCGCGGTGAGCGGATACCAGACCTTGTAGGTGGCCTCCTTGGCGCAGAACAGCAGCCGGTCCAGGTGCAGATCGGTGCCGGGCAGCGCGGCGGCCAACCAGGAGCGTTCCGCGGGCAGGCTGACCGAGTCCAGGACGCCGTCGGGCAGCGCGCCGTGCGGTTCGGCGTCGATGCCGACCGAGCGGAAACGCAGCCGGTGCGCCAGCGCCGCGGCGCGGTACCCGTCGCAGTGGGTGAGGCTGCCGACGACCCCGCGCGGCCAGACGGGCGCGCCCATCTCGCCCTTGCCGATGGCCACGGCGGGTTCGCCGAGTTCGGCCAGGGCTTGGCGGGCGCAGTGGCGCGCGCCGATGAAATCGCGGCGGCGCTTCTCCACCGCCTTGGCGATGAGATGCTCCTCGCCGGGATGCGCCTTCAGCTCCGGCGGGTACGCCAGCAGTTCGGCCGCGGCGACCCCGGTGGGCAGAATTCTGCCGATCAAACGCGCCGACCCCTCGGACGCGACTGCCCGCTGTTCGATGACCGCCTCCTGCTCGTGATTTGTGCCGTCACGAGCCTAGCCCGCCGCCCCGAGCGCGCGACCGGGCGATCCCGCCCCAGCCACGGACACCAATCGGTTGCTACGATGTTGCTGATTCATATCCGCACACAGTCCAGCACTTTCCGCGGCGCGTCCACGCGACCGCGGGGCAGGAGGGTGAGGTATGACCGTCGAGCCGTCGACCAGCCGGTCCACCGCGGAACCGGCCGAATTCATCGGACCGTCCCGCATCATGACCACATTGAGCGTCAATGGGCACGACTGCTACGCGGTGCTGGAGCCGCGCACCAGCCTGCTGGACGCGCTGCGCGAGCACCTCCAACTCACCGGCACCAAGAAGGGCTGCGATCAGGGCGGCTGCGGGGCGTGCACGGTGTGGATCGACAATCGCCGGGTGCTGGCCTGCCTCACCCTGGCCCTGGCGGCGGAGGGCCGCGAGATCACCACCATCGAGGGCGTCGCCGACGGCGAGAACCTGCATCCGGTGCAGCGGGCCTTCCTGGCGGCCGACGGATTCCAGTGCGGGTACTGCACTCCCGGGCAGATCATGTCGGCCATCAAATGCATCGAGGAGGGCCACGCCGAATCCGATACCGAGATCGCGGAGTGGATGAGCGGCAATATCTGCCGCTGCGCGGCCTACCAGAACATTCGCGACGCGGTGCGCGTCGGCCGCGACGCCATGCGCGGGGGTGCGCGGTGAAACCGATCGCCTATGCCCGCCCGCACAGCCTGGAGCAGGCGGTCACCACCGTCACCTCCCGGCCGAACACCGTATTCCTGGCGGGCGGAACGACTCTGGTGGACCTGCTGCGCACCGGGGCCATGGAACCGGACAATGTCGTCGACATCACCTGGCTGCCGCTCGGCGGCATCGAGCACACCGCCGAGGGCGGGCTGCGCGTCGGCGCACTCGCCAGATTGAGCGAGATCGCCGCGGATCCCGGTGTGGTGGAACGCTTCCCATTCCTGTCGGTGGCGCTCTGGAAGGGCGCGTCGGCACAGCTGCGGAATATGGCCACCCTGGGCGGCAACCTCATGCAGAAGGTGCGCTGCGCGTACTTCCGCGAACCCGGAACCGCCTGCAACAAGCGCGATCCGGGCTCGGGCTGCGCCGCCGTCGACGGCATCCACCGGGGGCACGCGGTACTCGGCACCAGTCCCCTGTGCTTCGCCACCCACCCCTCCGATGTGGCGATTCCGCTGGTCGCCCTGGACGCGACGGTGACGGTGTGGGGGCCGCGTGGGGAGCGGAGCATCGCCTTCGACGACTTCTTCCCGGAACCGGGTGAGACCCCGCACCTCGAACACCCCCTGGCCGACGACGAACTCATCACCCGCGTCGACGTGCCAGCCCTGCCCTTCGCGCGGAATTCGCACTACCTCAAGGTGCGCGACCGCGAATCCTACGAATTCGCCCTCGCCTCGGCGGCGGTGGCCATGAATGTGGCCGACGGGACCGTGGTGGATGTGCGCATCGGTCTCGGCGGGGTGGCGACGAAACCCTGGCGGGCACGGGTCGCCGAGGAGCTGCTCCTCGGCAAGCCCGCCACCACACCGAATTTCGCGCTGGCCGCGGCGGCGGAGCTCGAGGCGGCCGACGATACCCACCCGATGAATCGTTTCAAGATCGAACTCGGCGCGCGCACCCTGGTGCGAGCCTTGGAAACCGTTCGACCGCAGGTGCATCCATCGGGAGGCCGGTGATGACCGCCACCGTCCCCCGACGACTCGTCGGACAGGGGTTCGATCGCGTCGACGGTCGCGCCAAGGTGACCGGGGCCGCGCACTACACCGCCGAGATCCCGCTGCCCGGGGTGGCGCACGCGGTGATCGTCGGCGCCCGGATCGGCAGCGGCGCGGTGCGATCCATCGACACCCGCCGGGCCATGGCCGCGGGCGCGATCGCGGTGTTCACCCACGAGAACCTGCCCCGGGTGGCGGCGGTGCCGCCGGTCTTCCCCTCCGGATTCGGCGGCCCCGCACCCGGGCAGACCTTCTTCCCCATGCAGGACACCGTGATTCACTACTTCGGCCAGCCCATCGCGGTGGTCGTGGCCGACACCTTCGAGGCGGCGCAGCAGGCGGCCGACATGGTGGACGC
>NZ_JASCXP010000327.1:0-8509 GCF_030010695.1 Nocardia sp. CC201C | reverse complement strand
CCGCCCCCCCCCCGCCCCCCCCCCCCCCCCCCCCCCCGCGGCCGATACCTCGGCCCCCGGGATCACCGAACACGCCGCGCCCGAAGCCGTCGCCGATGGCGCGCACGCTGCCACAGGTATCGCGCACTCCGTGCGCGCGACGGAGGTTGCCGGGGGTATCGCGGATGCCGCGGGCGTGACGGAAGCCGCCGGGGCACCGTCGCGGCCTGGCGCGGATCTGGCCGCCCAGGTCGACGCCATGGAGGAGGCCGTGGCCGCCGCGCTGTCGGCGGCGCGGCCGGTCGACAACACCGAGACCGGCTGGGATGCCGAGGCCACGGTGCGGATTCCGCTGGAGCAGGCCGTCGTCCGGTCGCGGGTGAACGCCACCTCGGGACCGGTGAGCGGGCGGACGCTGCATGCCGGACTGTTCCAGCACGCGGCCGTGAATCCCGACGCGCCCGCCGTGATCTGGGAGACCGACGCCGAACCCGGAAGTGGCGCAACCGCATTCGCCCATGCGGTGGCCGGGCGGGGATTCGATCCCGCCGCCGGTACGGCAGCCGCGCAGACGGGTGCTCGCCGTGGCGTCGCCGGGAGCGAGCAGGAGCACGCTCACATCCAGGGTGAGCGTGCGGCGCGGACGGTCGGTCGCCCCGACGGCCAGGATGATGTGCGGGCCGCCGATCGCGCCCACGGTGAGCGTGCGGCGCGGGCGCACACGCTCACCTACGGGGAGCTTGCCGCGCAGGCGCTCGCGGTGGCGGGTGCGCTGCGGGCGGCCGGGGTGCGGCCGGGGGACGCGGTGGCCGTGCAGCTGCCGAAGGGGCCGGATCAGATCGTCGCCACCCTCGGTGTGCTGGCGGCCGGTGGCGTGTATGTGCCGATCGGCTTCGATCAGCCCGCCGCGCGCCGCGCGGAGATCATCCGCACCGGTGACGTGGTGGCCGCGCTGACCGCCGGGGTCGAGGTGCCGGAGGTGCGCACGCTGGCGCTCGCCGGTGCCCGGGTGTTCGCCGAACCGCTTGCCGAGCCGGTGTTCCCGGATCCGGAGGCCATCGCCTACGTGCTGTTCACCTCCGGCTCCACCGGCAAGCCCAAGGGCGTCGAGGTGCCGCACCGCGCGGCCATGAACACCATCGACGATCTCGACGACCGCTTCGACATCGGCCCCGCGGACCGCGCACTGGCCCTGTCCGCCTTGGAGTTCGACCTGTCGGTGTACGACATCTTCGGCCTCTTCGCCGTCGGCGGCGCGGTGCTGGCCGTGGACGAGACCCAGCGCGCCGAACCGGCCCGTTGGCTGGAACTCATCGAGCGCCACCGGGTTTCGGTGCTCAACTGCGTGCCCAGCCTGCTCGACATGCTGTTGTCCGCGGCATCGGGTCGTCGCTTGGACAGCCTGCGCATGGTCATCCTGGGCGGCGACTGGGTGGACGTGGCGTTGCCGGGCCGCGTGCGGCAGGTCGCGCCGGACTGCCGCTTCGCCGGTCTGGGCGGGGCGACCGAGACCGCCATCCACTCCACCATCTGCGAGGTGGTCGACGCCCGCGTGCCCGCGGAATGGTCGGCGGTGCCCTACGGCACTCCGCTGCGGAACGTGCGCTGCCGCGTGGTCGGCCCGGCCGGGCACGACTGCCCGGATTGGGTGACCGGGGAACTGTGGATCGGCGGCGACGGGGTGGCGGCCGGTTACCGCAACGACCCCGAGCGCACCGCCGACCGCTTCGTCACTCACGAGGGCCTGCGCTGGTACCGCACCGGCGATCTGGCGCGCTACCTGCCCGACGGCACCCTGGAATTCCTGGGCCGCGCCGACCACCAGGTCAAGATTCGCGGCTACCGGGTGGAACTGGGCGAGGTGGAGAGCGCGCTGCGCGCCCTGCCCGGCGTGCGCCATGCCATCGCCGCGGTGATCGGTTCGGCCGCACCGAAACTGGCCGCCGTGGTGGTCGGGGTCGAGGGCGCGGAGCTGCGGGTGGAGGCGCTGCTGGCGCAGGCGGCGGACCTGTTGCCCGCCTACATGATTCCCGCGCGCGTCGAACTGCTGGCGGAGCTGCCGTTCACGGCCAACGGCAAACCGGACCGCAAGGCCATTGCCACGCTGCTGGCCGCCGGTGAGCGGGTGAGCGAATTCGTCGCCCCGCGTACGGATCTGGAGCGTGCCCTGGCCGATATCGTCGCCGCCGTGCTCGGCCGGGATCGAGTCGGCGCGACCGACGACTTCTTCGCCCTCGGCGGCGATTCGGTGCTCGCCACCGCGGTGGTCGCGCGAGTGCGGGAATGGCTGGATTCCCCCGACACCGTGGTGGCCGACTTCTTCGCCGCCCGCACCGTCGCCGGACTGGCGCGGCGGCTGCTGGAGCGTGAGCAGCGCACCGCCACCCCGGGCCGCCTGGCCACGGTGGCGGCGATGTACCTGGAGGTCGCCGCCCTGTCCGACGAAGAGGTGCTGGCGCAGCGCTGAGTTCCCGATACCCGTTGCCTCGCACCGAAACCGGTGCGAGGCAGCGGCATTCGGATCGGTCTACTCGGTGACCGGGCAGGTTCCGTCGATGACCCCGATGTCGTGGAAGAACTGGTAGCACGACGGATTGTCGGGCAGGAACCAGTGCAGGCCCTCCAGCAGGAACACCGCGACCAGGTTGATCACGATGACCAGCCCGCAGAACCACAGCGCGAGCCTGCCGATGCGCGCGGCGACGCCGCCGGTCGGAATCGTGTCGCCCGCGGTCGCGTGAGCGAAGGCCAGCACCGCGCCGATGGTGGCGATGGCGGCGACGAACAGGATCAACGCCCACACGTACAGGTGCAGTCCGAGTACCGTGCCGCCGTAACCCGGATCGCCCGGCAGGATGTGCAGCATGGTCTGCCGCCAGGCCGCGAAGCCGCCGCCGAAACAGCCGACGATGGCCAGCCCCCAGCCGGTCATGTAGTCGCGCCGGGTGATGGTTCCGCGCAACCCCTTGGCCACGATGTAGGCGCCACCGAGCGCGGCGAGGGTCATGAAGTTGCGCTGCACCATGCACAGCGGGCACGGATAGTCCCAGGTGCCGAACTGCACGGCCAGGCCGCCGCACACCACACCGGTCCAGCCGACCACGAAGACGACCGCGAGCCAGTACTGCACCCGGCCGAGCCGGGTGTGCTCGGTGGTGCCGGTGCCGAGCGTCGTGGGCGTCACCATGTCAGCCCCAGACCGAGTCCGCTGGTGATGTGGTGCTGCAACAGGAGGCCGGTCGCCAGGAACGCGATCCACCAGGCCGCCAGCACCAGGCGGCGGGATCGCTGTTGACAGATCATGACCAATACGACCAGCAAACCGGCCCAGAGGATCGTGTCCATGTGCCGGACGCTACTGCTTCACCTGCTGGGATCCGATCGATCGGCGCTCTGACACGCCGCTCGATCCGCGGTGTGATCGCCCTTCGGCGAATGGGCGGCATCCGGGTGCGTTCGCCGACACTCCGCGCCGACGCGCCCACCCACCTAGACTCGTGCGGGTGAGTGGTTGGGACATCGGCGACATCCCCGATCTGACCGGGCGGACCTACATCGTCACCGGCGCGAACAGCGGCCTGGGCGCCGCGACCACGCGGGCGCTGACGGGTGCGGGCGCACGGGTGATCATGGCCTGCCGCAACGAGGTCAAGGCACATGCCGTCGCCGCCGAGATGGGGGAGCGCGCGCAGGTGCGCCGCCTCGATCTCGCCGACCTGGCCTCGGTGCGCGATTTCGCCGACGGCATCGAATCCGCTGACGTGCTGATCAACAATGCCGGGATCATGGCGGTGCCGCTGCGTCGCACCGCCGACGGCTTCGAAATGCAGATCGGCACCAACCATCTCGGCCACTTCGCGCTCACCGGGCTGCTGCTGGACAAGATCCGCGAGCGGGTGGTCACCGTCTCCAGTGGCGCGCATGCCATCGGGCGCATCGACCTGGCGGATCTGAACTGGGAGCGCCGCCGCTACCAGCGCTGGGCCGCCTACGGGCAGTCCAAGCTGGCCAATCTCATGTTCGCCTACGAGCTGCAACGCCGGCTCGCCGCCGCCGGCTCCCCGACGCTGTCGCTGGCCGCCCACCCCGGTTACGCCGCGACGGAACTGCAGTCGCACACCGAATCCTTCCAGGACTTCATGATGTCCGTCGGCAATCGGCTGTTCGCGCAGAGCGCCGAGATGGGTGCGCTGCCGACGCTGTACGCCGCCACCGCCGAGGTGGAACCGGGCGCGTTCTACGGCCCCGGTGGCCTGCGCGGTCTGCGTGGCCATCCGGTGCGCTCCGGATCGTCGTCGGCCTCCCGCGACGAGATGACCGCCCGTCGCCTCTGGGAGCTGTCCGAACAGCTCACCAAGGTGACCTACCCGTTCGGGCGGAAGTAGCGAGCGGCCCAGCCGTGGAACCTCGCCGTCACCCAGCGGGTGGGTGCGGTGGTCAGTGTGCACCGGCCGCTTCGACGGTATCGCGAGCGCCATCGACCGACTGGGCGGTGCTCGGCTGAGCGGATCATCGTTTCGGTCCGGTGCGGAACTGTTCCGCACCGGGCCGTTTCACGTTCGCGCGGCGTTGGCGGACGCTCGATAGGCTGGCTCGGTCAATGGAACGTCATCCCGAATAGTGAGATGCTTATCGTGAATGTGTCAGCGGCCACACGCATTTTCCGTGGCTTCTGGTACTGTCGCCGCCATGCAGCGCGTGTATTTCTGGTTTAGCCAGCCGGCCCCGGGTGGGCCGAGCGGCGTGCACCAGCGCTGACTTCCTCCCACCCCGAGCCGGATGAACACAGACCGGCTCCGAGGGAATCTCATCGCGAATCTCCGTGGGTCGGCCTGAGAAAAGGAACCCACGAATCATGACTCTCGCCGCCGCCATCGACTCCAGGCATGCCGATCTGGACGATCAGCGCACCCTCAGCGTGAGCCCCCTGCGCTCGCCCGCCGACATCCGTCGCACCCACCCCATCGACGACGCGCTCGCCGATACCGTGCGCGCGGGCCGCAAGGCCACCGTCGACGTGCTCAATGGCGACGACGACCGCCTGATGGTCATCGTCGGCCCGTGTTCGGTGCACGATCCCGACGCCGCCCTCGACTACGCACGCCGGTTGGCGGCCAAGGCCGCCGAACTCGGGGACCGGCTGCACATCGTGATGCGCGTCTACTTCGAGAAGCCGCGCACCACCCTGGGCTGGAAGGGCCTGATCAACGACCCGCACCTGGACGGCACCTTCGACATCAACACCGGGTTGGATCTGGGCCGTCGCCTGCTGGTCGACATCACCGCGCTCGGGCTGCCGGTGGCCTGCGAATTCCTCGACCCCATCACCCCGCAGTACATCGCCGACCTGGTCGCCTACGGCGCGATCGGCGCGCGCACCGCGGCCAGCCAGGTGCATCGCCAGCTTTCCAGTGCGCTGTCCATGCCGGTCGGCATCAAGAACGGCACCGACGGCGACGTGCAGGTGGCCGTGGACGGCGTGCGGGCCGCCGCCGCCAGCCACGTATTCCCCGGCACCGATCTGGAGGGGCGTTCGGCGCTCATCCGCACCGCGGGCAACCCGGACTGCCATGTGATCCTGCGCGGCGGCAGCAACGGCACCAACTACGACGCGGCCTCCGTGGCCGAGGCGTGCCTGCGCCTGGAGAAGTCGTCGCTGCCGCAGCGCGTGGTGATCGACGCCAGCCACGGCAACAGCAACAAGGACCACAACCGGCAGGTCGACGTGGTCACCGATATCGCCGCGCGCATCGCGGCGGGGGAGACCAGCACGGTCGGCGTCATGATGGAGAGCTTCCTGCTCGCCGGCCGCCAGGACCTCACCCTCGGCCGCGCCGACGACCTGGCCTACGGACAGTCCATCACCGACGCCTGCCTGGACTGGGACACCACCGCCGCGCAGCTCGACCGGCTGGCCGAGGCCGTCGCCGCACGACGCGGCTGAGTTGTCGCAGCCACACGGAGCGGCCGAGTTGTTCGCAGCCACACGGAGCGGCCGAGTTGTTCGCAGCCACACGGAGCGGCCGAGTTGTTCGCAGCCGCACGGAGCGCTGAGTCGTACTCAGCCGTAAGACGCGGCTGAATTCGCTCACGCCGGGGTGGCGACAATGCCGAGGAGATCGCCTGAGGCGCGGGTTCGGACCTCGAAACCCGCGCCCCTCAGGTGCTCGGACAGCTTGCCCGGCAACGGTTTCGGGCTGCTCGAGGTGCCTGCTCCGGGTTCGCCGTAGCCGTACACCAGGTACAGGGCACCGCCCGGGTTCAGCAGCTCGCGGATGAGGGTGAGCTCCGGGGTCGGATCCCGGGTCCAGAAGAGATTCACATTGACCGCGAGCACCTTGTCGAAACCGGTGCCGTCTTCGCGAACATCCGCGGGGCGCAGTTCCTCCAGCGCGGTCTGGAGCAGTCGCACCCGCTCCGACTCGACCAGTGCCGCGTGCTTTTTCGCCGAACGCGCGATGGCGGTGGCCGATCGGTCGATGGCCACCACCCGACCCGTCGTCAACTGCTCCGCCAGATAGGCGACCGACGGGCTGGACCCCGCGCCCACTTCCAGGATCCGGTCCTCTGCCCGTATTCCCATGATCCTGACAATCCACTCGAACCGCGCCGTGCCCGCCATAACCGCAATCTACGCGGGCACTCCCAGGCTCATATGTCCTTCACCCATGACGATTACAGATCGGCCGGAAGGATCCGGAAATTCTCGATTCCGTGTGTGAGTGGCGTGATTGCTCGAAAGTTTCGCTGGTCCAATGTGAAGATGGCGTTGGTTCGATAGCGATCGGCAAGGACGACACCGACGGCGTCCGCCACATCGAGGCGAAGCTCCTCGTACTTGGCTCGAACCTCCTGTGCCGCAGCCAGATCGACATGCTTCAACTCGGCCAACCGATATCGCCCGTCGATCATGCGGCCCATGAGTGCGTTCACGATCTGCATCGCGGCTGGGAAGCCGAGCTCTCGATGTACGAGATGATCCAACTCGGTCAGGACGAGCGGCGAGATCACCTAGGTCTCACTCTCCATGACCGAAGCTGCGGACCGGTGATCATCCTGGTCGGCATCGAACGCCGCGAACAGTGCGGAGGTGTCGGCGACGATGATCATCGCCGCTCCGACTGCTGCTTGATATGCGCGTAGATCTCCTCGTCCATTTCCTCCGCCGTGCGCGATCGACCGCTGTGGAATACCGGCAGTGGAGCGTCGTGCTTGGGCCTGGTGGATGCGTCCAACAGCATGGTGATACCTCTGCGGATGAGCTCGGCCTTGCTCACACCGGTAGCGGCGGCTTCCGCGTCGAGCCGCGTCTCCAGTTCGTCCGGTAGGTACACGGTCGTCTTCACCATGCCATATAGGGTGCCACCCGTTTGGCCGGTGCGGACTGCTTGTGGTCGCGGTGACGTCAACCGGGCGACAGGCGGGCTCGGGCCTTCTCCGCCCAACGTTCGACGTGGTCGAGGTGGCGTTGGGCCTTGTTCAGGGCCTCCTGGGCGGTGCGGGTGGCGGCTACGGTGAAGCGGCGTTCGGATTCGGCGTGCGAGAGGTCGGCGCGCAGGGCGGCGATGCGATCCTCGACGGCGGTGAGGTCGGCGGTGACGCGGTCGCGGTCGGCCTGGGCGGAATCGCGGGCGGCGCGGGCGGATTCGAGCGCCGCGAGGGCATCGGCGGCCTCCTGCCGGGCGGCGGCCAGCGCCTCCTCCTCGGCCGCCCTGCGCCGCTCCTCCCGCGCCCGTGCCGCGCTGCCGGACTTCCCACTGCCGGACTTCGCGCCGCCGGGTTTCGCGGTGGCGGGCTTCCCGCTGCCGGGTTTCGCGCTGCCGGGTTTCCCGCCGTCGGGTTTCCCGCCGTCGGACTTCGCACTGTCGGATGTCGCGGTGCTGTCGGACGTTCCTGTGTCGCCGGATATCGCGGTGCTGCCGGACTCGGCCGTGCCGCCGAACCTCGCGGCGCGACCGGGTCCGCGCGCGCCGTCGGGTCTGTTGCCACCGCCGGAATCTCCTGCGGCACTTCCCGTATCGGCTCCGGCGAAACGCCTGCCGTCGGCGGTCGTGCTGCCGGACTTTCCGGTTCCCTTCGCCCGGTCGCGTGGTGCCGCTGCGCCCGTCGTCGGGTGCGCCGGATCATCGGCGGCGTGTGCACGAGTCGCGCCCGCGCGAGTGGAAGTGTCGGTGGCGGAGGGGGATTCCTGGGTGGGGACGGCGGAGAGGGTGGTCGGGCCGAAGCCCTCGTAGCTGGTGGCGGTGGTGAGGGTGCCGGTGCGGACCGCTGCCGCGACGTCGGGGTCGGCGAGGGCGGCGTGCAGGGTCTGGCCGATCTCGCGGAGGGTCGCCTCGCTCAGCTTCTGGTCATGGGTGGCCGCCAGTTCGCCCGCCTTCCGGGTCAGCGCGTTCACCACCTGCTGGCGCTGGGTGGTGAGCGCCCGCAACGCCTCGCCCGACAGTTTCCGCTGCGCCTCCCGCAGCGCGTCCCCGAGCGCCAGCAGCGCCGTCACCTCGTCCGTCGCCTCCCGGGCCAGCACATTCACCGC
>NZ_JASCXP010000326.1:0-8525 GCF_030010695.1 Nocardia sp. CC201C | reverse complement strand
CCCCCCCCCCCCGGCCCCACCCCGCGCCCGGGCGCGACCCCGCCCCGGCCCCGAATTCCACCACCCCGGCAACCGCCGAGCACACCACCCCGAACCGGTCCACCCCACCGTCCCCCGCCACGCCCGGTCAGGAGAAACCCGTGGCCGCGAACACCTCGGCGGACGGCACCGACCACCCCGCGCCGAGCACACCACCCCCGACCGCCCGAGCAACGACCGACGCCGACCAGAACGAGGTGGCCGCGGACAGCTCGCCACGCGGTGACGACGACCCGCCCCACACAGCACACGCCGACACCCCGACCGGTACGGCGGCGGGCGCGGCCACGGCACAGGGCGACGTGAGCCCGGCCGTCACGGATCCCGTCGGCGGGGCACCGGCCGCAACGAACACGAGTGCGCCCACCACGGCACAGCTCGACACCACCGCACCGACCGACGCCCGCGCCCACCGGACCGAGGTGAGGGCGGACAGCACACCACGCACGGACGACGGCCCGAGTACGGCAGGAACCGAGGCGCACGCTTCCCACACCGAGGGCGGCACACACGGGGACGCACGCGATGACCGCACCGCCGACACGGCAAGCGCCGCCGCCCCGAGAGCGGAGGTGAGCCGGGCGGCCGTGCACCCCGCGGACAAGATCTCCGCCGCGACGAGCACGAATACGGCCGACACCAGCACCCCGGGAGCGATGGTCGCAGCGGATAAGGTCCCCACCGCGACGAGCACGGGTACGCCCGGCACGGCGCGAGTCGACACCAGCACCGCGGGAGCGATCGCGGCAGCGGTGCGGGACGGGGTGTTGTCGCCGCTGCTGCTGGCGGAGGAGGCGTTGGCGCGCATTCACGCCCGGGATCGGAATATGAACGCGTTCAGCGTGGTTCGGGCCGAGGCCGCGCGGGCGGAGGCGCGGGCGGTGGCCGAGCGGGCGGATCTGGATGTGCTGCCGCTGGCCGGGGTGCCGATCGCGGTGAAGAACAATGTCGATGTCGCCGGGGAGGTGAGCCGGGCCGGGTCGCTGGCTGGCCGGGATCGGGCGGCCGAGACCGATCATCCGGTGGTGCGGCGACTACGGTCGGCCGGCGCGGTGGTCGTCGGCCTCACCGCTGTTCCGGAGTTCGGCCTGTGGGGCACCACCGATTCGCCCGCGGGTGTCACGTGCAATCCCTGGAACCCCAAGTTCAGCGCGGGCGGTTCGTCCGGCGGGTCGGGCGCGGCGGTGGGTTCCGGCATGGTGGCGGTCGCGCACGGCAACGACGGACTCGGCTCGGTGCGGATTCCGGCGGCCTGCTGCGGTGTGGTGGGGGTCAAGCCGGGGCGTGGGCTGGTGCCCGCCGAGATCGGCGTGGACTCGTGGGGCGGGATGACCGAGAACGGCGTGCTGGCAACGACTGTCGCCGATGCCGCGCTCATGCTCTCGGTGCTCGCCGACCGTCCGGACCTGGCCGACCTGGAGTCGCCGCCGTCGTTGCGGATCGGCCTGGCCACCGCGCCCCCGCTGCCGCTGGGCCGCGTGGACCGGCACTGGGACGCCGCCGCCCGCAAGGCCGCCGCCGCCGCCGCGACGGCGGGCCATCACGTCGAATCGGCGGAATTGCCGTACCAGGGCGCGACTTTCGCGCTCATGCTGCGCTGGGTGGCCAATGCCGCCCGCGAGGCCGCGACCGTCGCGTATCCGGACCGCCTGCAAGCACGCACCCGCGCTCACATCGCGCTGGGCAAGCTGGCGCTGCGCTCGGGGCTGCTGCGCCCCGCCCAGGTGGATCGCATCGAGGCCCGGCTGCTCGACCACTTCGAACGCTACGACGTGGTCATCACCCCGACCCTGGCGACCGCGCCGCCACGCGCCCGCCGCTGGCACAAACTCCCGTGGCTGGCCAATGTCGTTGCCAATGTGCGCTATTCGCCGTTCACGCCGCTGTGGAACCTGGTCGGCTGGCCCGCCCTCAGCATCCCGATGGGCATCCACCCCCGCACCGGCACCCCGGTGGCGGCCCAGCTGATCGGCCAACCGGGCAGCGAGGCCACCCTGCTCCGCCTGGCGGGACAACTCGAATCGGCCCACCCCTGGCGTCGTACGGCCCGCTGACTCCAACACAGCGGGTCGGATTCCAGCTACTGAGCGAATCCGCGGCGCACCACTGGAAAGCTCACGCGTTCATCCGGCGGCAGTGCCTCCGATCCGCTGCCGCCGCACCGCCCCGAACTCCCGATCGAGACGAGACCACTGATCTGGTGACGTTCGGGTAACTCGTCGGGCACGCCCGCAATCGGCGCGCCGTTGGGCGCAGGCACGCGTGCTCAACCGTCTACGGCTCTCAGCTGGGCGCTGAAGTCGCGGGGAGGCGGACATGGAAGCCGCCCTCGAGGACGCGGGTGGCGAATTCGAGGATGGTGGGGCGGTCGTCGTCGGCGCGCCAGGCCACCGCGAGTTCGCACGGGGGCAGGCCGTTGACCGGGCGGGCGGTGAGGCCGGGCCAGCGGTACATGGGGACGTTGTTCTCGGCGAGCAGGCAGACACCGAGTCCGAGGCTGACGGCTTCGAGCCGCTCCTCGGCGGTGGCGGCCTCCGCGCCGATGCGGGCCTGGCGGCCGCCGCGGGCGTCCGCGCCGAGCCAGAACTCGCGGGCGGCGCCGGCTTCGGCGGGCATGGCGATGAACGGCTCGTCGAGCAGATCGGCGAAGTCGATGGTCTCGCGATTGGCGAGGGCGTGGTTCTCCGGCAGCAGCACCCAGCGCGGCTCGGTGCGCAGCACCTGCCAGCGGTAGCGGGCGGTGTCGGGGACGGGCAGCCACATGAGCGCCAGATCGGCCTGGCGGCCGGCGAGGCCGCTGGAGGGGTCGGTCCAGGACGCCGAGTGCAGGGCCAGCCGGTGGCCGCTGGCGGACTCCAGGTCGGTGATCAGGCCGCGCCCGATGGAGGACTGGATGCCGACGCGCAGCACCTCGCCCGCCTCCTGGAGCGCCACGTTGGTGACCTCCCAGAGTTCGAGGATCTTGCGTGCGCCCTCGAGCAGTTCCTTGCCCGCCACGGTCAGGGCGACGCTGCGCTGGTTGCGGTCGAACAGGACCACGTCGAGCTGGCGTTCGAGCTGACGGATCTGCCGTGACAGGGTGGGCTGCGCGATGTGCAGCCGCTGGGCGGCGTTGGTGAAGTGCAGTTCCTCAGCGACAGCGACGAAATACCGCAGGTCGCGCAAATGCGGGTCCATAGCCCCTTGCTATCAGAATCGGTCTTGGATTTCCAGCCGTATTCAACCCCGGAGTTTGAAATCCACGACGAAAACAGCCATCAGGTTTGTTACAGACAGCATATGACGCGCGGCGAACCGCGCGGTAACCGGCTCCGCGAACGCCCGGCGACCGCTGAAGTGGTCGGCCGACCAAGATCTATAAGGTCAATCGACCAGCAGTAATTCAGAGCACGCCCCACCGCCGACCGGGCGGCGCGCAGCCACCCGCACACGGCAGCAACAACTGACTCCCCCAGGTCGATCGGCCACCGAAGAGAGTTGGTGATTTTCCTCACAGTCGACTGAAAGCCGCCCGCCGGAAGCAATTCGGACAGACCCCAGGACGAGGGGTCCGGATCAGGCTCCGCCGTACACCTTCGGATGCAGGGTGCCGATGTAGGGCAGATCGCGGTAGCGCTCGGCGTAGTCCAGGCCGTAGCCGACCACGAACTCGTTCGGAATGTCGAAGCCCACGTGCATGACGTCCACCTGGGTGCGCAGCGCGTCGGGCTTGCGCAGCAGCGTCACCACCTCCAGCGAGGCGGGATTGCGGCTGGACAGGTTGCGCAGCAGCCAGGACAGCGTCAGGCCGGAGTCGATGATGTCCTCGACGATCAGCACATTGCGCCCGGCGATGTCCTTGTCCAGGTCCTTCATGATCCGCACGACACCCGAGGACGAGGTCGAGGAACCGTAGGACGAGACGGCCATGAACTCCATCTGGGTAGGGATGGAGAGTTTCTTGGCCAGATCGGTCATGAAGAAGATCGCACCCTTGAGCACGCCCACCAGCAGCAGATCGCCCTCCGGGGCGCCGGCCGGATAACGCTTGGCTACGAGATCGGCCAGTTCGTCGACCTTGGCCGCGATCTCTTCCTCGCTGATCAGCACCGACGCGATGTCATCCCCGTACACGTGCGCTGGTTTCCCTTCAGTGATGTGTATCCCGAATCACCTGGGCTCGTATTCGGCCAAGCTCAGTATCAGCCTGCCATGCTCGCGCCCGGCAACCAACCTGGTCCCGGCGACTCCGCCGCCGACCGCGATCGCCCCCTGCCCGTGCCAATCCGTGACCAGCGCGTCGACCGCCCGTAAATGCTTGTCGGTCAACGCTTTCGCGCCACCGGCGAGCAACCATGCCCGGATCGCCCGCCGCCGCAGTGCGGGCGGGGCAGTGGCGAGCGTCTCGACCGACAGGCCCTCGCCATCGCGAGCGGAGTTCAGCAACTTCTCGGCTATGCCGTCCAGGGCCGTGCCGTCCTCACGAAGCTGAGCCGCTGTTCTGGCCAGTGCGGTCGCCACCCCGCCGCCGAGCACCTCCTCCAGCAGCGGCAGCACCTCGGTGCGCAGCCGCACCCGGGTGAACTCCGGGGAACTGTTGTGCGGATCCTCGTGCGGGGTCAGCCCCAGCTCCGCGCACAGCCGCCGGGTCACCTCCCGCCGCACCCCCAGCAGCGGCCGTCCCCACGGCTCGGCGAAGGCCGCCATGCCCTGGATGGACCGCGCCCCCGACCCGCGCGCCAACCCGAGCAGCACGGTTTCGGCCTGATCGTCGAGGGTGTGCCCGAGCAGTACCGGGGACGCGCCCCGCGCCTCGTCCAGCGCGGCGTACCGAGCCCGGCGCGCCGCCGCCTCCATTCCCCCGCCGCCGGACACCTCGACCGTCAGCACCCGAGCCGACCGGCATCCGAGCCGCATCGCCACGGCCGCCGCCTCCGCCGCCACCCGCGCCGACCCCTCCTGCAAACCGTGATCCACGACCAGCGCGTCGACGACATCGGCCTCCGACACCGCCGCCGCGGTCAATGCCAGCGAATCCGCCCCGCCCGACAATCCGACCGCGACCACCCCGTCGACCGCGTACTCCCCCACCCAGTCCCGTACCGCACGGCGCATTTCCAGCGCCGCCGACGTCTCGGGCAGCCTGGGACGATTCATGCCCTGATCGTCGCACGTCACCCCGCCTCCCGCTGACGCCTCCTTCGGAGAGGTCGCGCCGATCGCGGAGCGGCGGACGAGCCATCACCCCAGAACGCGCTCCACCCACCGGCGCGGTTCGCCGATCTCGTCGGTGCGCGGCAGCGTGTCACCGTCGGTCCAGATCGCGTTGAACTCGTCGATGCCGACGGTGGCCACCACCTCGTCCACGAACTTCTTGCCACGCACGTACTGCGCCACCTTGGCATCCATGCCGAGCAGGGCGCGCAGCAGCCGCTGGATCGGATTGCCGGGGCGACGGCGACGCTGATCGAAGGCCGAGCGGATCCGGGTCACCGAGGGCACCACCGCCGGGCCGACGGCGTCCATGACATGGTCGGCGTGCCCCTCGAGCAGGGTGCCGAGCATGAGCAGGCGGTCCAGCGCCTCGCGCTGCGGTGCGGCCTGGGTGGCGCGCAGCAGGCCGATGACGCCGCCGGACGACGGGTCCTCGACACCGCGCCGGCGCTCCTTCACCGCCTCCACCAGCCGGGCCAGCACATCGGCGAGAGGCTCGTCGCCGACCTCGCCGAGCAGTTCCACATTGCGCTTCATGTAGTCGGCCAGCCAGGGCGCGGAGGAGAACTGCACCCGGTGCGTGACCTCGTGCAGGCACACCCAGAGCCGGAAGTCGCTGGCCGGAACGCCGAGCGCCCGCTCCACGCCCATGATGTTGGGCGCGACCAGCAGCAGCGTGCCGTTCGGCCCGCTGAACGGGTCGTACTGTCCCAGAATCGCCGTGGACAGGAACGCCAGCATGGCCCCGGCCTGCACCCCGGCGGGCTTGCCGACGAACCGCCCGCGATCGTCGGCACCCGGCTCGTTGCCGGTGAGCGCCGCCATGGACGCGGCCGCGGCCTGAATCCAACCGGGCCGGTCCACGACCCGCGCCGCGGGCACCACCGAACCGTCCTGCAGTCGGCTCACCTCGCGCACGGGCGCTTCGGCGCGCACCGAGGCGTCGGCCAGTTCGGCCACCGCCTGCTCCGCCGAGTACCGCGTGGTCCGCGGCCCGGCCGGGACCAGCAGGGCTCCGGTGCGGGCGGCCAGCTGCCAGTCCACGGCGCCGGTCAGCCCCGGCTTGGATTTACGGCTCAATTCCCCGGTCTTCGGGTCGATCACCAGTTGGGCACGGGACTCACCGGTACCCGGGTTGGCGGCATCGGCCGAATGGTGTTCGGGTCCGGTCATAGTCATCCACCCGTCAGGAGCATCCACAATTACGCAGTGTCGCCGCGATGGCGTCCAACGCGGGGCGGCTCGCTCCCGGCAGCCGCTCGTTCGACATCAACGCGAAGGTGAGTACGCGCCCATCGCGATCCAGCACATACCCCACCAACGAGCTTGCCACGTCCAGAGTTCCGGTTTTGGCACGTACCCAGCCCGCGCCGGCGCGATCGCGCACCGTGTAGCGGTCGGTGAGCGTCCCCGTCGCACCGGCCACCGGCAGGTAGTCCAGCAGCGCCGACAGCGGTGAGGCGGTGACCGAAGCCGCCCCCTTCACACTCGAATCGTCTTGGCTCCCCGAGCTGTTCGGGAGTGTCGCGACGGTGATGATCCGGTCGAGCACGCTCGCCGGAATGCGGTCGTCGACCGAGAGTCCGCTGCCGCCGTCGGCCAGGGTGACGCCGGTCAGGTCGAATCCGGCGGCGCGCAGGGTGGTGGTGAGACCGGTCACCGCACCCGTAAAGGACTGTTCCGCACCGGTGGCGGCGGCGATCTCGCGGGCGATGGTCTCGGCCAGCACGTCGTCGGAGTCGACCATCATGTCCCGCAGCCGGTCGCGCAGCGGTGCGGACTGGACGGCCGCGACCCGTGTCGCCCCGGTGGGAGCGGTTCCCAGCCGGACCCGCGCCGGATCCAGGCCCAATTCCACGGCCAGTCGCCGCCCGGCGTCCAGCGCGGGCGTCGGGGTGCGCGGCGAGTACGCGCGCAGCGGTTCCAGGCGACCGCCGTCGAGCATGACCGGGTCGATGGGCGCGATGGAGCCGCCCGCGATGTCCTCGGTCAGCCAGCCCGGGGCCATGCTCGGCCCGGTGTAGCGCGAGGTGTCCACCACGATGGTGTCCGCCGTCCGCCCGGACGTCTTGATCTGCGCCACCAGATCCGACAGCTTCGGCCCGTCCTGGTAGTAGCCCTTGCCGTCGGGCTGCGCGGTCAGCGTCGGATCGCCGCCGCCCACCAGCACCAGTTCGTTCGGCGTGGCCCCGGTGACCACCTCGGTCGTCACCCGCTGGTCCTGCGGCAGCGCCAGCAGTGCGGCGGCGGCCAGCAGGATCTTGGCATTGGAGGCCGGGATCTGCGGCTTGTCCGGGTCCAGGCTGAACAGCACCTCACCGGTATCGCCGTCGGAGACCACCGCGGCGAACACACCCAGGTCGGGGTTGTTCACCACCGGCCCCAGCGCCGCCGCCAGACCGGCCTTCGAGGGTGCGGGCGCATCGGCGGGGGCGGGCGCCACCCGCGGCGACACCGTGGCGGGGGCGGGCGCGGCGGCGATGGTCAAGCCCCCGTGCCGGAACTCCTCGGTCCACGGCTTCAGGATCAACGCCACCGAGGTCACCGCGACCAGCACCATGACCAGCACGGATGCCACGACGATCCAGTTTCTGCGACGCCGCTTGGCGGCCAATCCACCGATGTTCTTCTTGTCCGCACCGACCACGTGCCGCTGTCTCCCTGGTACCAGTGGTGGGATCGTCCGGCGTCCCTGCCGCACCCACACGCTCGCGCACCACACTATCCTCGTTGCGCAGTCGTTCCTTCGAACGAGCTGGCGAGTCGGCAGCCATAGGCACCAGAAAAGAGGAGATGACGTGGAGTTCGACGTCACCATCGAGATCCCCCGGGGTCAGCGGAACAAGTACGAGGTCGATCACAAGACCGGCCGCGTGAAGCTGGACCGCTACCTGTACACCCCGATGATGTACCCGGCCGACTACGGCTTCATCGAGGACACCCTCGGCTCCGACGGCGATCCGCTCGATTGCATGGTGCTGCTGCCCGAGCCGGTGTTCCCGGGCGTCATCGTGGAGGCCCGTCCGGTCGGCGTGCTGCTCATGAGCGATGAGGCGGGCGGGGACGAGAAGGTCGTGGCGGTGCCCGCCGGTGACAAGCGCTGGGATCACATCCAGGACGTCGAGGACATCCCGGAGTTCCAGCGCAAGGAGATCGCGCACTTCTTCGAGCGCTACAAGGACCTGGAGCCCGGCAAGTGGGTCAAGGTCGAAGGCTGGGAGGGCCGTGAGAAGGCCGAGTCGCTGGTGACCGAGGCGTACGCCCGCCTGAAGGAGCAGGGCGGACACTGAGGT
>NZ_JASCXP010000325.1:0-8597 GCF_030010695.1 Nocardia sp. CC201C | reverse complement strand
TGCTGGAGTGGACGTTGTCTCTCGCCGGTGTTCTCTCGCGCCCTGCGCGCGAGCGCGGTGAGAGCCTCGAGGTGGTCGCGGTAGGCTTTTCGGCCGCTATCGGTAAGTGCCAGCCAAGTTTTCGGCCTGCGTCCCACGTACCCCTTCCGGATGGTGATATATCCGGCGTCGTCGAGGACGGTCATCGCCTTCGACAGGGTGGATTTGTTCAGCTCGCACTGTTCGGTGATCGTTCCGAATTCGGCCTCGCTGCAACCCTCGAGGAATGCGACCAGTTTCAGGCGGGGGAGTGAGGCGAGTAGTTCGCTCAGATCCGCCACGGGATGCCTCGCTGTCGTGCCAGTACGAACCAGATCCAGCCGCCCATGGCCATTCCGAACGGAATAAGCGGCCACCCTTCCAGACTGGTGCCGACGATAGCGCCGAAGAGTATCGGCACTAGGAAGACCGATACTCGCACCCAGCGCCGCGCCGGGCGCTGCCACATCGCCCGGGGCCGCACCCCGTCATTCCGCTGCGTGAAATGCAACCACGCCATGAGGGCGGCGAGCGTGAGCAGCAGTGCGGTTCCGGTGAGTGTGAGTTCGATATTCGTTTCACTGCGGGCGGGCTGTCCCAGGTTGAACAGGACGAGTCCGCTCCCGCCGAGCAACCCTGCGACCGGCGGCACCCATCCGGGCATGGCGGGTGCGCGGCGGGCTTGTTCGGTGGCGTCTGCGGCGATTTGGAGTGCGTCCTGCGGCGTTGGTGCGGCGTTCACAAGTCCACTCTATGTCAACTAGTTTCCATTCATCAACTAGTATCTCTCCAGGGAGAAGGCGCACTCGAGCGAGACGGAGTCGAGGGTGAGTCCCGCACCGACCCGCGAGATGCGATAGGTCCGATGGGCGAATGCGATTCAGCAACAGGCGACCGTGCTGCGGACGAGCGTCGATGGAAGGGGCATCGAACGGCCTGGAAATACGAATCGGCCCCGACCATTGGAAATGGTCAGGGCCGATGCTGTGTCTCAACCAACACGTCGGGGTGACAGGATTTGAACCTGCGACCTCTTCGTCCCGAACGAAGCGCGCTACCAAGCTGCGCCACACCCCGTGAAGCGAACGGGGAGTAGCTTAGCGCACGGTGGGGGTGGACGTTAAATCGGCTGGTCAGGGGATCAGATGAGGCGGAGGGTGGTGAGGAGGCGGCGGGCGAAGGTGGGGTCTATGGAGCGGTCTACGCCGGTGTCGGCGGCGATGGTGAGGACTATGGAGTTGGTGGTGCCGCCGGAGACGGCGAAGGTGTAGACGGAGAAGGTGTCGGCGCAGCGGGGGTCGGGGGCGGTGAAGGTGCCGGTGGTTTCCATGAAGACGCCCTGGAGGGAACCGTCGGTGTTGGTGAGGGGTTCACCGGGGGTGGAGGTGACGGCGGAGCCGGTGGTCCAGCCGATGCGGGCGATCCTCTCGCCGATCTCGCGGGCCGAGGCGGTGGCGTCGGGGTTGGTGGTGGCGCTCAGGAACATGTTGGTGCGCACGAAATCGGTGCAGTAGTTGACGCCCTCGGTGGTGAGGCCGGAGACGGGGACGGTCTCGTCGGCGCTGGCGAACTCCTTGATCGACTCGTCGAGCACCCAGTCCTGCGGGACATCCCAGGCCGCGCCGATATCGGTGGGCGAGATCACCTGATAGCCGGGGATGACCGGCGGCGGCGTGGTCGGCCCCGTCGTCTGCTGGGTGGTTCTGGTCGTGGTGGTCGGCTCGGCCGCGGAGGTGGTGGTGGTCGGACCCGCGACCGGTTCCTCGGAGCCGCGGTTCACCAGGATGACGGCCACCGTGGCGACCAGCGCCAGCACCACGATGCCGATACCCGCGAACAGTAAGCCCTTTCGGCCGCCGCCGGGCGGCGGACCGTACTGGTTCGGAGGGAACGGCGCGGGACCGGACTGGTACGGGTTCGGCGCCGACGGACTCGTCATCGTTCCGAACGGATTCGGAACGGTTCCGGACGGGTTCGAAAAATGTCCGGAGAGATGCGGAACAGGTCCGAATGGAGGCGAAGTAGGTCCGGAAGGATGTGAAGCAGGTCCGGATGGAGGCGAAGCAGGTCCGGAAGGATGTGATTGTGGCGCAGTGGGATTCGGCACCGGCCCGGATTGCTGCGGTGCGGGTCCGGGCGCATGCGGCGGATAGCCCCCGTACCCGCCCGGTGCACCGTACCCAGCCTGCGTCGTCGGGTCGCCGGGCTGCTCCGGGTAGCGCGGCTGCGACTGCCACCGCGAACCGGGTTCGGGAGCGCCCTCCCACCATTCCGGATTCCGCTGCGTCCCATCGTCATCGCGGTCGTTGGAGCCACTGGTCATGGTCGACCCCCCTGTTTCTTGCGGCCGCCGATCCACCTAGATGGGGCGGAGAGTGGCCAGGAGTTGCTTGGCGAAATCTGTGTTCACGGCCTTGTCCACACCCGTGTCCGCGATGATGGTCAGCACGAAAGCGCCACTGTCGCCGGGGAATCCGAAGGTGTAGATGGCGTAGGTGGACGCGCAGCCCGGGCTCGGCGCGGGAGCGTTGCCGGTGGTTTCCACGAAGACGCCCTGCAGCTTGCCGTCGGAGGTCCGGAACGATTCGGCGGGGCCCGGTGTGGAGTCCGTGGAGGTGGTGTAGGCGAATCCGATCACACGGGTGGTGACGTCGGAGATCGCCCGCACCGGATCGGATTCGTCGGATTGGGTCAGGAACATATTGGTGCGCACGTAGTCGGGGCAGTAGCCCGCGCCCTCCTGCGCCACCCCCGCCACCGGCAAAGCGTCAGCGCCGTAGCCGATTTCGACGGTGCTCCGGTCGATCTCCCAATCGGCGGGCACATCGTAGGCCGCGCCGTTCTCCGGAAGCGCGACCACCTGGTAGCCGGGGATCACCGCGGCGGGCGTGGTGGGGCGCGCCGCCGTGGTCCGGGGAGCGGTGCTCGTGGACGGTGCGGAGCTCTCCGTGGTCAGCGCGCTCACCATGGACGGGGTGCTGCCCGGCGAGGCGGAATCGGCCGAATCCCGGTTCGCCAGCGCGACCGCCGTGACCGCGCCGACCACCACCAGCGCCAGCGCACCGATGCCCGCGAACAGCAAACCCTTGCCGCGCTTGCCATTCGGCGGCTGGCCGCCGCTCTGAGGCCCGTATCCGGGTGCACCACCGTACGGCGGCTGCCCGCTGTACCCGGCCCCGCTGTACCCGGCCCCGCTGTACCCGGCCCCGCTGTATCCGGCCCCGCCGTATCCGGCGACGGTCTGATCCATCGGACTCGCCTGGTACGCGGCGGTCGGCGGCCCGGCAGGAGACACGCCGTATCCGGCCGGAGAAGCGTCGGGTCCGCCGGGAGAGAAGCCGGGCCGAGGTTGAGCCGCGCCGGGCCATGGCTGGCCACCCGGCGGGGGTGGCTGGTACCCGGCGGGCGCTCCCGCCTGGTACGAGCCGGAGTCACCCTGTGGCTGCGACGGATAGGGCCCCGACGGATAAGGCCCTGACGGATAAGACTGTGAGGTGGGCGGATACCGGCCGGTGGCGGGCGGCTGCGTCATCGGGTCCGGCGCTCCCCGCCCCGGCTCGTCCGGCCCGTAGGTCCCCGGCCGCCACTGCGCATCCGGATCGGGCGCGCCCTGCCACCACTGCGGCTCCGGCTGATTGCGGTCGTCGCCACTCATGGTCGTCCCCTGCCTGTCGTATCACCGCGTTGTATATCGCGGCCGACGCCTACCGCGCAGCAGTGGCCGAAGACGCGGTGATCCCGCGCCCGGTGTCGGCGGCCGGCTTCTTCGGCGGTGCGCCCACCAGAGTGAGCAGGGTGGCCTCGGGGCGGCAGCAGAAGCGGTACGGGGCCCACGGCGAGGTGCCCAGGCCAGCCGACACATGCAGGCGGGTGTGTGCGCCCCAGCGCGACGCGCCCTTGACCCGGGAGCGGTCGATGCCGCAGTTGGTGACCAGCGCGCCGTAGAACGGCAGGCACAGCTGGCCGCCGTGGGTGTGCCCGGCCATGACCAGGTCGTAGCCGTCGTCGGCGAAGCGGTCCAGCACCCGCGGCTCGGGGGAGTGGGTGAGGCCGATGCTCAAGTCCGCCAGGGGGTTCGGCGCGCCCGCCACGGTGTCGTAGCGATCCCGCTTCAGGTGCGGATCGTCCACGCCCGCGGTCGAGATCTTCACCCCGGCGACCTCGATATCGCGGCGCACGTGCGTCAGGTCCAGCCAGCCCCGCTCGCTGAAGGCGGCGCGCAGATCCTGCCACGGCAGCGGGTCGCCGAAGACTCGCTTGTGGTCGGACTTGAAGTACTTCAGCGGATTCTTCGGCACCGGCGCGAAGTAGTCGTTGCTGCCGAAGATGAAGATGCCGGGCCGCGCCAGCAGTCCGCCCAGCGACTGCACGACGGACGGCACTGCCTTGGGGTGCGCCAGGTTGTCGCCGGTGTTCACCACCAGATCCGGTTCCAGCCGATCCAGCTCCCGCACCCACGCCTGCTTCAACTGCTGGCCGGGTGTCATGTGCAGATCGCTGATGTGTAGCACGCGTAGCGAGGGCTTACCCGGTTCGAGCACCGGTAGCGTCGCCTCCCGCAGCACGAACGCGTTCCGTTCGATGAGCGAGGCGTAACCGATTCCGGCGACCGCGGCCCCGGCGGCTCCCAGAGCGGCGTTTCGCAGGGCGGAGGTCGAGATGACGGGCATTCGCCCAGAATAGGCGACCTGCGGGGGAAACATCGACTTGTGTGAGGCGTGGACCACTCCGGGGCGTCGACACCGGGAAAAAGAGTGGCGGGTGCGGGGGCCGCGAGCGGTAGCGTGAGCGCATGTCGGAACTCAAGGCGAAGCTGCGTACGGACCTCACGGCCGCGATGAAGGCCAAGGACGCGCTGCGGCTCAACACGCTGCGCATGCTGCTGACCGCCGTGCAGAACGCGGAGGTCGCCGGTACCGAGGCTCGGGAGCTCTCCGATGCCGAGGTGATCACGGTGCTGTCCAAGGAAGCCAAGAAGCGCAACGAGGCCGCCGTCGTCTACGAGCAGAACGGTCGCGGGGAGCTCGCCGCCAATGAGCGCGCGGAGGAGTCGATCATCGAGGAGTACCTCCCCACGCCGCTCACCGACGCGGAGGTCGCGAATATCGCCGACACCGCCATCGCCCAGGTGGCCGAGGAGAACGGGGAGCGCCCCGGCATGAAGCAGATGGGCCAGGTCATGAAGGCCGCGACCGCTCTGGCGGCGGGCCGCGCCGACGGCTCGCGGGTTGCCGCAGCGGTCAAATCCAGGCTCTGACCCGCGCGTGCGGCTTGCGTCGGTGGGCGCGGGAGCCGTTTCTCCCGGCTCGGACCGCACGGGGTTCCGGCGCGGTCCGGTGCGGGCGGCGAGCGCTCGCTCGTAGTATCCGGCCTAGTAGGAGTGCGATCGGCACCGAGCACACAATCCAGATGATCAGCACTGTCAGCAGCACCGTCATGGCCGTCCGTCCCTTCGCCCGCGCTGTCTGTCGGTACGGATAGCCAACACTTTGCGAGACCGACTGGACAGGGCCGAAAGGCATTTTCGACGGATAGTTCTCCGCCTGATAGGTGGGAATACGTGCAAAAAGGGCAAATTGCCCGAAGTGTGCTGCACTTCGGGCAATTCGCATTCTCGCGCCGGCTAGCGCGGGATGGGTATCGGCAGCGGTATCGGTGGCAACTGTGGCAGACCGGGCAGGCTCGGTAGGCCGGGCGGCGGTCCCGGTGTCTGCACCGGGGCCGGGCGCTCACTGCCGTCGCTCACGTAGATGGTGACCACCGAGCCCGGAATCGCCGATCCGTCCGGCGAGATGCTGAGCACGGTGCCCTTGGTCGGCCCGGGGGCGGAGGCGACCGACACCTGGAAGCCCGCGCCGATCAGGGTCGAGGTGGCCTCGCCCTGGCTCATGCCGACGACATCGGGGATCTGGGCATTGTTGGAGCCGCGCACATACTTGTCGTCCAGTGGCGGGAACGCCAGCGGCGGGAAGCGGTCGAGCACGTTCTTCATCGCGCCCATCCAGGTGCGGGCCGGTTCGTTACCGCCGAACAGGTCGCCGCTGTAGCAGTTGCGCAGCGGGAACGAGCAGATCTCGCCGGGTGTCGGGGTGTCGCCGTAGATGTAGGCCGCACCCGCGAACGAGTTGGTGAACGCCAGGAACGCCGAGGAGCGGTGCGATTCGGTGGTACCGGTCTTCGCCGACAGCGGCCCGTTCCAGCCCACCGAGCGGGCCGCGCCCGCCGCCGTACCGCTGATGTCGTCCTTGCCCATGGCATTGGCGAGGGTGTGCGCCAGACCCGGCTCCACCACCTGCTCACACGCCTGCTGCGTCAGCGGCACCGGTTTGCCGTTGCGGTCCAGCACCTCCCGGATCGGGGTGGGCGGGCACCATTTGCCGCCGGAGGCCAGCGTCGCCGCCACATTCGACAGCTCGAGCGGATTGATGGCGACCGGCCCGAGCGTGAACGAGCCCAGGTTCTGGTTCTTCACCATGTCGGCCAGGCTCTGGTTGCCGAAGCCGGAGGTGCCGGGCTGGGTGTAGGAGCGCATGCCCAGCCGCACCGCCATATCCACCGTAGGCTCCACGCCCACGTCCCGGATCAGCTTGACGAAGGTGGTGTTGGGCGAGGTCGCCAGCGCCTCGGTCACCGACATGGGCGACTTGTAGGAACCGGCGTTCTTCACGCAGTAGGTCTCGGCCGGGCAGCCGGGGGTGTTGGAGTTACCCATGCCCCGGGCCTGGAAGGTGGACGGCACATCCAGCTGGGCGCTGATGCCGAGGCCCTTCTCCATGGCGGCGGCGGTGGTGAACAGCTTGAACACCGAGCCCGCGCCGTCACCGACCATCGAGTACGGCTGCGGCTGCACCGTCTGATTCGCCGCCGCGTCGAGTCCGTAGGTGCGGCTCGACGCCATGGCCAGCACCGGATGCGAATCCTGGCCGGGCGCGACGATATTCATGACCTGGGCGATGTCGTCCAGGTTCGGGTCGGCGTTCTGCGTCACCGACGCCTTCACCGCGTCCTGGACGACCGGGTCGAGGGTGGTGCGGATCAGGTAGCCGCCCTTGTCGATCTGGTCGCGGCTGATGCCCGCGTTGGCCAGGTATTGGAGGGCGTAGTCGCAGAAGAAGCCGCGGTCGTAGGCCGCGATGCAGCCGCGCGGCAGTCCTTTGGGCTCCGGCAGCACGCCCAGCGGTTCGGCCTTGGCCTTGCGGAATTCGTCGGCGCGGCTGGGAATGTTCTGGATCATGGTGTCCAGTACGGTGTTGCGCCGCTCCAGCACGCCCTGCGGGTTGGTGTAGGGGTTGAGCTTGGAGCTGGACTGCACCATGCCCGCGAGCATGGCCGACTGCACCACGTTCAGATCCTTGGCGTCGATGCCGAAGTAGGTCTGCGCGGCGTCCTGGATGCCGTAGGAGGAATTGCCGAAGGGCACCAGGTTCAGATACCGGGTGAGAATCTCGTCCTTGGTGAGCTGCTTGTCCAGGGTGAGCGCCATCCGGATCTCGCGGATCTTGCGGGCCGGGGTGGTCTCGATGGCGGCGCGGCGCTCGGCGTCGGTCTTGGCCACCACCAGCAGCAGGTAGTTCTTCACGTACTGCTGGTCGAGCGTGGAGGCGCCCTGCTGCACTTCACCGCTGGAGGTGTTGGTGAGGAAGGCACGGAAGGTGCCCTGCCAGTCCACGCCGTGGTGGTCGGCGAAGCGGCGGTCCTCGATGGACACGATCGCCAGTTTCATGTCGTTGGAGATCTTGTCGCTGGGCACCTCGAACCGGCGCTGCTCGTACAGCCAGGCGAACGGGGTGCCGTTCGCGTCGACCATGGTGGACACCGCGGGGACAGTGCCCTCCACCAGTTCGGCGGAGACATTGTCGACGGCGTCCGCGGCGCGGTTGGAGATGTATCCGAATCCACCGGCGAGCGGGAAGAGCAGCCCGGCGAGCAGCACGGCGGCCAGTACGCAGCTGCCGGCGAGTCTCGCGAGCGTTCGTGATATCGGCACGAGTCCTAGCCTAATTGGCCTCGCGGGCACTCGGTGTGCGCGTGTCGTCGGCGTCGGTTTGTCACAAATGAGGCCGACTGCCCGGTTCCATGTCTCGATTGCATGGACGGACGTACCAGAAAATCTCAGCACGGTCTTGCGCAGGGCGCGCACCACTATCTAGATTGAGAACCCAGTGTGATAGAGCTAACACTCAAAGTGGAATGTGGTGCGGAACGCAGCGGGGTTGGGTAGCTGCGCGTCGTACGCGATTCTGGAGCGCCGTGACCCGGTGTTCGGACTGCAAAGGGGCACACCAAATGCACATGACTACCCCGATCGCTCGATTGGATGTGGAGCAGGCCGAAGCGAGAATCGCCTGGGTTTCCCAGGCCCGATGCAAGGAAGTGGATCCCGACCAGCTGTTCGTGCGTGGCGCGGCGCAGCGCAAGGCGGCCACCATCTGCCGGCATTGCCCGGTGTTGATGGAGTGCGGCGCTGACGCCCTCGACAATCGCGTCGAGTTCGGAGTGTGGGGCGGCATGACCGAGCGGCAGCGCCGGGCGCTGTTGAAGCAGCACCCGGAGGTGACCTCCTGGGCGGATTTCTTCCG
>NZ_JASCXP010000324.1:0-8605 GCF_030010695.1 Nocardia sp. CC201C | reverse complement strand
CCACCGACTGCACATCGCGCACCATGCCGGAACTCACGGCCTCCTCCACTCCGCCGGAGTGCACGTGCCCGCCGATCGGCAACCGCGAGTCCGCCAGGTTCAGCAGTATCGCGAGGCTCATGACCGCCGCTCCGGAGTACCCATGGCCCGATCCTAGGCCAACCACCGGGCAGCTCCGGCCCGCCCATCCCGGCCCGCCCAGCGCTGCCCGGCCACCCCGGCTCGACTATCGCGGCCCGATCACCCCTGCCCGACCAGCGCGGCCCAACTACCGCTGCCCGACCACCCGGCCTGACCATCGCTCCCCGAGCACCCTCAGCCCGGCCACCCCGGCCCGACCTGCGCTGCCCGGCCATCCTCGGCCCGGCCACCCCGGCCCGCCAGCGCCGCCCGCCCATCCTCGGCCCGGCCATCCCGCCCGGCCGTCACCGGCGGCGGAAGCTCCTGGCCATGAACCGGTGCGCGGGTCCCCGCGCGAGATCACTCCACGCCTGCACGGGTCCGGACCACCAGGGCGTGATCTCGTACGGCCGCGCCGTGACGGCGTGGCAGACCAGGTCGGCGGCCTCGTCGGCGGTGAGGCCGGGCACGCCGGAGAAGTCGGTCGGGGCGCTCATCCGGGTGTGCACGAGTGGCATGTAGATGGTGGTCGTGGTGACCTTGTCGGCGGCGACTTCCGTTGCGACCGAACGCAACCAGCTGTCGAAGGCGGCCTTGGAGGCGTAGTAGGCCGACCACTGCGGGGCGGGCGGCACCCGCAGCCCCCAGGTGGAGATGTTGACGATATGGCCGCTGCGGCGCTCCCGCATATCCGGCAGCAGGGTGAGCAGCAGCCGCACCGGCCCCAGATAGTTGATGTCCATGGTCCGAGTGAAATCGTGGAATCGGTCGTAGGACTTGTGGATCGGGCGGCGAATGGACTTACCCGCATTGTTGATCACCACGTCGATATGCCCGTGCTCGGCGAGCAGTCCCACACCCAGCCGCTGCACCGCGTCCATATCGGTGAGGTCGGTGGGATAGGTGAACGCCGTCCCGCCCGCCGCGCGGATCTCGTCGGCCACCCGCTCCAGATCCGCCGCGGTGCGCGCCACCAGCAGTACGGTCGCCCCCGCGGCCGCCAGTTTGCGCGCACTCGCCTTGCCGATGCCGTGCGAGGCCCCGGTGATCAGCACGATGCGGCCCTCGACGGACTCGCGCAGCGATTTCTCGCGCGGACGCGAGGTCGGGTACAGCAGGCGCGTCGCCACCCGTTCCGCGAGCGGGCGGCCATTGCCGGTGGGCGCGGTCTCGTTCACAGCATCGAATGTATTGCGGTGGGCTCCGGTTCGCTGCCGTTGCCGCCGAATACGCGGTCCCGCGCGCCCCGGGGACGGCAGTACGACATGGTGAGCGGTCGGATGCCCCCCGCGGACCGACTCGGTCTCGCGCGCACAGTGCGCTGCGCGCGATATCGCGATGTGGTGGCGCGGCAGTCTTCCGGGATCGACCGCAGCACGGTGCGGCCGGCGCGCTGGCTCGCCGACACCGTGCGGACCGGCCGCGGCCGCCGGTCAGTGCGCGGGCGTCCCGGCCTCGGACAGCTCGACGTCGCGGGTCTTGGCGAAGGCGGCGACCAGCGCCATGGCGATGAGCAGCACCGCACCGGTGGTGGTGGCGACGTGCATGCCGTCGACGAATGCCTCGCGCGCCGCGTGGATGAGCGCGGCGTCGTCACCGGCGCGGGTGATGGTCTCCCCCAGGGTGGGCGCGAAGTCGCCGCCGTTGCGGAATACCAGGGCCGCCAGCGAACCCAGCAGCGCCAACCCCAGGCCGTTGCCGAGTTCGAAGCTGGTCTCCGAGATGCCGACCGCCGATCCGGCCCGCTCCGGCGGCACCGACGACACCGCCACCTCCGATACCAGCGTGAACATGGTGCCCAGGCCCAGACCGGCCACCACGGTGCCCGCGATGTACCAGCCGACGCCGCCGTCCACCCCGACGCCGAAGAGCATGAGGTTGCCCAGCGCGGCCGCGCTCGAACTGACCACGAAGGTGGTGCGCACGCCCAGGCGGCGGCCGATGGCCCCGCCGGTCATGGACGTGGTGAACACCACCACGGCCATCGGGATGCCGAGCAGCGCCGCCTGCAAGGCGTCCCGCCCGGTGACCGATTGCAGGTACATGCTGGTCAGATAGCTCATTCCGGCCAGGGCCAGCATGCCGACGGTGCTGGATCCGATGGCCACCGCGAACAGGCCGCGCCGGAACAGGCCGAGATCCAGCAGCGGTTCGTCCAGGGTGCGCTGTCGCCGGATGAACGCCGTCAGCACCAGCACGCCGATCGCGCCCGTGATCACCGCCTCGGCGTCGACGCCCTCGGCGGCCATGTGCTTGACCGCGTAGATCAGCGGCAGAATGCCGCCGATGGACAGCGCCACGCTGGGCAGGTCCAGCGGCCCGCGTCCGGCCGAGCGGTGCTCGGGCAGCAGGATGGGACCGAAGACGAGCAGCACCAGCACCACGGGGGCATTGATCAGGAAGACCGAACCCCACCAGAAGTGGTGCAGCAGGACGCCGCCGATGATCGGGCCCACGGCCGAACCGCCCGCGAAGAAGGCCGTCCACACTCCGATGGCGGTGGCGCGGTCGCGGGCGCTGGTGAACAGGCTGGAGATGAGGGCCAGGCTGGACGGCAGCAGGGTCGCGCCGCCGATGCCCATGAGCGCCCGCGCCGCGATGAGCACCTCGGCGCTCGGCGCGAAGGCGGCCACGGCCGAGGCGATGCCGAAGATGGCCGCGCCGACCAGGAGGATGTTGCGGCGTCCGATGCGGTCGCCGAGGTTGCCCATGGTGATGAGCAGGCCCGCGATCATGAAGCCGTAGATGTCGAGGATCCACAGCTGTTCGGTCGCCGAGGGGTCCATATGCGCGGTGAGCGTCGGCATGGCCAGGTACAGCACCGACATGTCCATCGACACCAGCAGCACCGGCAGGATCAGCACGCCCAGCCCGAGCCAGGCTCGCGGGGGCGCGGACGTGCGTCGCGGCGTGTTCGAGTGCGCGAGAGTCCCGGTCATTCCCTATCCTTCGGTGCTTGCTGCGTGGAGTGGTTCACGGAGTGCGTGCGTACGGCGTACGCGAGAGCCGGGGTACAGTGTACGCACGCCGGTAGGGGAAAGGAAAGCGAGTTATCCCATGACCGAGGCCAAGCTGACGCGAGCCGCCATTGTCGACACCGCCATCACGCTGGCCGACGAGTCCGGACTGGAGTCGCTCTCGATGCGGCGCATCGCCGATCACCTGGGAGCGGGCGCGATGTCGCTGTACCGGCACATCCCCAACAAGGATGTGCTGCTCTCGGATATGACCGACGAGGTGGCGCGGCGCAATCCGTACCCCGATCCGACCGGACAGGACTGGACGTGGCGGGACCGGGTGCGTATCGCCGCCGAGGTGGACTGGCGGCTCTACCAGGAGCATCCGTGGGTGCTGTTCACCTTCGCCGTCCCGCGCTACAACTTCGGACCGCACAGCCTCACCTGCCTGTCCTGGCTGGTCGAGGGCTTTCGCGAACTCGACGTCGACATCCGCGAGGCCACCCGCATGTCGCTGTCGGTCTGGAGCTACATCGCCGGAGTCGCACTCCAGCAGGTGAGCTCGAATCTACTGGCGAGCAAGGAGACCGACCCGGACCAGAAGTCCGGCCTGGCCGCCCTGCTGGACGGCACCCCGCGTTGGGAGACACCGCCGGGCCTGGCCGCATTGCACGGCACCGGCGCGACCGACCTGCTCGATCCGGTGCTGATGCTCGACGCCGGACTCACCGCGCTCTGCGACGGCTTCGCCACCGCCCACCGCTGAACCGTTCTCGTCGCCACCCGGCGCTCATCCGCCGCCGAGCACGCCCGTTGCCCCGCGATCCGAACCGACACCGAGAGGCACGCGCGCGACCTGTCGCATTTGCACCGAATGCACGAAAGCGCGGCGTGCCGCCATGCACGCCCCGCGCCGAAGCACCAGCCGCCACCCATGATCGCGCCGAGATATCAGCCAGCATCCGGTGCGGCGGCCGGTTCCCACGCGGCCGCCGCCGATGCCTACCCGCACGACGCGATCGGCGCTCCCGCGCACCGGCACGTCGGCGAACGCTGGACCGGTCGTCGGGCGCGGCCCGCGCGAATCAGCAGGCGCACCCGTGTGCCGCCCCGCCTCTCGCGTCCCTGCCGCTGCCGGGGAGCACTCCGCGGTGCGGGCGGCCGCCGAACACCACAGCCACACGTGGACGGCAACGGCTCACCCGCTCGGGTTTGCGGGAGGACGCGGCGGGCCGCTCCAGGCACGGATCGCCGACCACGCGTCACCCCGGTCGGCGGCCGACAGCGCGGTCCGGAGAATAGGGGCATGTCGAAACGTCGGAAGTCCGCCGCCGGACCCGCCGCATGTCCGTGTGGTTCGTCCGCGCCCTACGCGCAGTGCTGCGGCCCGCTGCACCGGGGTGAGGGGCGGGCGGCGACGGCGGAGGCGCTGATGCGATCGCGGTTCAGCGCCTTCGCGGTGGGCGACGAGGCGTATCTACTGCGCAGCTGGGCTCCCGAAACCCGCCCGGCCACCGTGGAATTCGAACCCGGGATGCGCTGGGAGGCTCTGGAGATCGTGGGCAGCACCGGCGGCGGGCCGTTCCACACCGCGGGCACCGTCGAATTCCGGGCGCACTATCGGGCCCACGGGCGGGCGGGAACGCTGCACGAGCACAGCCGCTTCCGTCGCGACGACGGTGCCTGGGTGTACGTGGACGGCGATATCACGCCGTGAACCGTCAGCCCTGGGCGTCGAGTACGACCGCGTAGATGAATCCGTCCCAGCCCTTGCTGCCGACGGTCTGGAGCACGGTGGCGTCCAGGCGCGGTTCGGCGGCGCAGAATTCGATCACCTCGCGACTGGCGCGAATAGCGGGATCGGCCGAATCCGCCTCCGCCACCCCACCGTCGCGCACGACATTGTCGACCATGATCACCGCGCCCGGCCGGGTCAGCCGCAGCGCCCAGCGCACATAGTTGGCGTTGTTGACCTTGTCGGCGTCGATGAACACCAGATCGAAGGGTTCGGGCCGCTCGTCGGCCAGCACGGGCAGGCTGTCGAGGGCCGCGCCGACCCGGATGTCGACCCGGTCCCCCACACCCGCGCGGTCCAGATTCTCCCGCGCCACCCGCGCGTGCTCCGGATCGTATTCGAAGGTGACCACCTGCCCGGACTTGCCGACCGCCCGCGCCAGCTGAATCGTGCTGTACCCGCCGAGCGTCCCGATCTCCAACACCCGCCGCGCGCCGATGGACAGCGCGGTCAGGCGCAGAAACGCGCCCTGAGGCGGGGAGACGTCGATGGGCGGGAGCCCGGCGGCCGCATTGGCCGCCAGCACCTCCGAATCCCGGTCTCCCACCAGGGCGTCCACGAGGTAGCGATCCACGTCGGTCCAGTCTGCGCTCATATCCGCAGTCTGCCACCGACGGGGGCCTCGGCGCCGAACGCGAACGTCAGAACAGGAAGTAGCGCTGCGCCATCGGCAGTTCGACCGCGGGCTCCTCCGCCCACACCTCGCCGTCGATGCGCACCGTGAACGTGTCCGGATCCACCTCGATACGCGGCATGGCGTCATTGTTGGGCAGGTCCGCCTTGGTGCGGCGACGCACATTCGCGACGGGCACCAGTCTGCGGTTCACCCGCAGCCGGTCCGCGAGACCGTCCTCGATCGCGGCCTCCGACACGAAATGCAGCGAGGTACCCGAGGCCACGGTGGGCGACGCGCCGAACATGGGGCGCGGCAGCACCGGCTGCGGAGTCGGAATGGAGGCATTGGCGTCACCCATGGCCGCCCAGGCGATCGCGCCGCCCTTGAGCACGGCGTGCGGGCGGACACCGAAGAAGGCGGGCTCCCACAGCACCAGATCGGCCAGCTTGCCCACCTCCACCGACCCGATCTCGTGATCGAGGCCGTGCGTGACGGCCGGACAGATGGTGTACTTCGCGATATAGCGCCGCACCCGGTTGTTGTCGGCGGCCCCGTCGCCGGGCAGCGCGCCGCGCCGCTTCTTCATGACGTGCGCGGTCTGCCAGGTGCGCATGACAACCTCGCCGATGCGGCCCATCGCCTGCGCGTCGCTGCCGATCATGGAGATCGCGCCCAGATCGTGCAGCAGATCCTCCGCCGCGATGGTGGAGGGCCGGATCCGGCTCTCCGCGAAGGCCAGATCCTCCGGAATCGACGGGCTCAGGTGATGGCACACCATCAGCATGTCGAGATGCTCGTCGAGGGTGTTGACGGTGTGCGGCCGGGTCGGATTGGTCGAGGACGGCAGCACATTGAGATAGGAGGCGACCGTGATGATGTCGGGCGCGTGCCCGCCGCCCGCCCCCTCGGTGTGATACGAGTGGATGGCCCGCCCGCCGATGGCGGCGAGGGTGTCCTCCACGAATCCGGCCTCGTTGAGCGTGTCCGAGTGCAGCGCCACCTGCACGCCCGAGGCGTCGGCCACGGTGAGGCAGGCGTCGATGGCGGCCGGGGTGGTCCCCCAGTCCTCGTGCAGTTTGAATCCGCCCGCACCGCCGCGCAACTGCTCCCACATGGCCTCGGGGCGCACGGTATTGCCCTTGCCCAACAGCAGGATGTTGACCGGCCAGGAGTCGGTGGCCTCCAGCATGCGGCCCAGATGCCACGCGCCCGGGGTCACGGTGGTGGCCTTGGAGCCCTCCGCCGGTCCGGTGCCGCCGCCCACCATGGTGGTGATGCCGCCCGCCATGGCCTCGTCCAGCAGCTGCGGGCAGATGAAGTGCACGTGGCAGTCGATGGCGCCCGCGGTGACGATGCGGCCGTTGCCCGCGATGATCTCGGTCGAGGGTCCCACCACCAGATCGGGATGCACCCCGCTCATGGTGTCGGGGTTGCCCGCCTTGCCGATGGCGCGGATGCGGCCGTCGCGAATCCCGATATCGGCCTTGATGATTCCCCAGTGGTCCACGATCACCGCGCCGGTGATGACGGTGTCCGGGGTGCCCTCGGCGCGGGTGGCGCGGGCCTGGCCCATGGACTCGCGCAGCACCTTGCCGCCGCCGAAGACGGCCTCGTCACCGGCGAGTCCCGGTCCGCCGCTGCGGTCCTCGGTGATCTCGATGAACAGATCGGTATCGGCGAGGCGGATGCGGTCGCCGACGGTGGGTCCGAACAGTTCGGCGTAGCGGGCGCGGGACAGTTCGGTCATCAGGCATCCAGCTTTCCGGGTGGGGTGAGACTGATTCCGTGCACCTCGCGGGTCCCACCCAGCGGCACCAGCGACACCCGCTGGGCCAGACCGGGTTCGAAGCGCACCGCGGTTCCGGCGGGGATGTCGAGGCGGCGGCCGTGCGCGGCCGCGCGGTCGAATTCCAGGGCCGCGTTCGCCTGCGGGAAGTGCACATGCGATCCGACCTGCACCGGCCGGTCGCCGGTGTTGACCACATCCACCTCGATGCGGTCGGCACCCGGGTTGATCTCGATCGTGCCCTCGGCACAGTGGTATTCGCCGGGAATCATCGTCATCCGATCGGGTGGTGGACGGTGACGAGCTTGGTGCCATCCGGGAAGGTGGCCTCCACCTGCACGTCGTGGATCATCTCCGGCACCCCCGGCATGACGTCGTCGCGGGTGAGCACGGTGCGCCCCGACGCCATCAGTTCGGCCACGCTGCGCCCGTCCCGCGCGCCCTCGAGCACATGGTCGGTGATGAGCGCGATCGCCTCCGGATGGTTGAGTTTGAGTCCGCGCGCCTGTCGCCTGCGGGCCAATTCGGCCGCGTAGCTCAACAGCAGGCGTTCCTGCTCATGCGGCGACAGTCGCATTCGGGCTCCTCACCGAGGTCGTGGGGCGGATCGCCGGTCATTCTGACACGCCCCGTATTACCTCAGTGTTTCGTCACCTCGGTGTTTCACCGGTCCCCCGCGGTTCGTCAGTCCCGCGTGGCGAGGTTCTGCAACCGCACCTGGCCGCGCGCCACCGGCCGCTCCTGCTCGTCGGTGATGACCACGACCCACAGCTGCTGCGACCGCCCGCGGTGGATCGGCGTCGCGACGCCGCGCAGCGTCCCCTCGCGCACCGCGCGCAGGAAGTCGGTGTTGTTGTTGACCCCGACCACGGTCCCCTTCTCCCCCAGCCACACGCTCGCGGCCACGCTGGCAAGGGTCTCGATGACGGTGCAGTACACGCCGCCGTTCACGATCCCGGCGGGCTGGAACTGCTGCGGGCCGACCACCCATTCCGCACTCACCCGGTCGGCGGTCAGCTCGGTGAACTTCAACCCGATGAGGTCGGTGAAGGTACCCTCGCTGAACTGGTTCATCAGCTCCGGCGTCACATCCGCCATGGACCGCACCGACGAGAAATCTTGCTGCGTCATGTACCCACAGTGGCACGGCCGATCCGGCATTCCGGCGCGGGGTCACGACCACCACTTGCAACTTAGGTAAGCCTGACCTACACTACTCGTGGCGTCAGGATCGCGAGCGTGCCCCGAGGGCTGCGGGAGCCCCCGATCCGCTGCCGGGGGGGGGGGGGGGCGGGGGGGGGCCCCCACAACCACCCCCCCCCAAGGTAGGG
>NZ_JASCXP010000323.1:0-8628 GCF_030010695.1 Nocardia sp. CC201C | reverse complement strand
GCCATAAAAAAACCGGGGGGGGGGGGGCCCCCCCCCCCCCCCCCCGCCGCGCATTTCGGATCGTATCGAGCGAGGATCGTGCCCGCTCGCGTAGCGGTCGGGCACGAGTTCTAGCGTGTTCCAGCCGGTTTCATGGTCGCCATGGCGCGCTCCTGCTCCCAGAAGGCGCGCAGGGCCAGGATCTTCCCGTCCTCGTCCACCCTGTAGGTGAAGACACCCTCGGCGTCGATCACCTGGCCGCCCATGTACGTGCGGATCTTCCCGGTGAAGGCGATCTCGCGGCCGCAGGCGAAGGAGTCCTCGAAGAGGAATTCGATCTGCTCGGTCGGGGCGATCGCCTTGTCCCAGAACGCCGCGATGGCCTCCGTGCCGCGGTGGCCCTTGCCCTCGGGGTCGAAGAAGGACGGCCCGACCGGATCCTCCACGATGCCGTCGGCGGCGAAGAGCGCGACCCAGGCGGCCTTGTCGCGCGCCCGGACGGCGGCCTGCGAGGCGGCTCCGGCGACCCGCGCCGGATGCTCGGTGGTGGTGGTCACGGCTGCTCACTCCCCACGACCCACATCGAGAAGTACTGTGAGCCACCACCATAGGCGTGCCCGAAGGCCTTGCGGGCGTTCTCCACCTGATAGTCGCCCGCGCGGCCCATCACCTGCTTGGCGGCCTCGGCGAAGCGGATGAGCCCGGAGGCCCCGATCGGATTGGACGACAGCACGCCGCCGGACGGATTGACCGGCAGCTTGCCGCCGATGGCGGTGTCGCCGGAGTCGGTGAGCTTCCAGCCCTCGCCCTCGGGCATGAAGCCGAGATTCTCCAGCCACATGGGCTCGAACCACGAGAACGGCACATAGATCTCGGCCGCGTCGATCTCCTCGAGCGGATTGGTGATGCCGGCCTGCTCCCACAGGGCCCGGGCAGCGTCCTGTCCGGCAAGCGGATTCACCTGATCGCGACCCGCGTAGGCGAGCGGTTCGGTGCGCATGGCGGTGCCGTGCACCCACGCCACCGTCCGGCCGCGGGCCTCCTGCTCCTTGGCCGAAGACTCGTCGCCGATGACGAGCGCGCACGCACCGTCCGAGGACGGGCAGGTCTCGTCGAAACGAATGGGATCCCAGAGCATTTGGGAGGCCAGCACCGAATCCATGGTGATATCGGCCTGCCGCAGGTGGGCGAGCGGATTGCGGGCGCCGTTGCGGCGGTCCTTCACCGCGACCATGGCCCCGATGTGCAGCGGGGCATTGGCGCGGCGGATGTAGGCGCGCACATGCGGGGCGAAGTAGCCGCCCGCACCCGCGCCGACCGGCTTGGTGAAGGGCACCGGATTCGACAGCGCCCACATGGCATTGGATTCCGACTGCTTCTCCCAGGCGACGGCGAGCACCTTGCCGTATACGCCCGCCTGCACGTGATTGGCGGCCACGATGCCGGTGGAGCCGCCCACCGAACCGGCGGTGTGCACGCGCAGCAGCGGCTTCCCGGTCGCGCCCAGGGCGTCGGCCATGAACAGCTCCGGCATCATGGAGCCCTCGAAGAAGTCGGGGGCCTTGCCGATGACGACCGCGTCGATATCGGCCATGGTGAGCTCGGCGTCGGCGAGGGCGCGGTCGATGGCCTCGCGGCACATCCCCGCCATGGACACGTCCGACCGCTTGGTCACATGGTTGGTCTGTCCGGTGCCGAGTACGGCGGCGGGCCCACCCGTCTCCCGGCCACCACCCCTCACCGAATCGCTGTGCGATGCTGCGTTCATCGTGCCTCCAAAGTGGCGACCAGGTTCTGCTGCAACGCCGGACCGCTGCTGGCGTGGGCCAGGGCGCGATTCGCATTGCCGTTGATGATTTCGGTGGCGGCGAAGCCGATGCGCTCCAGACCCGCCGCGAACAGGGGGTTGCCCGCCAGCGGCCCGCCGGAGGGGTTGATGCGGGTCGAACCGTTCAGCCCGATGGCCTGCCGGAGAATGATCTGCTCATGGCTGTACTGCGCGTTCAGTTCGGCGACGTCGAATCCGGCCGGGCCGTCGCCGATGGCGGCGCGGGCCGCACGGGTGGTGGACTCCGAGACGGTGAGATCGCGCGCGCCCAGCATCGGGGTGTCGATGTAGTGCGCCATACCGGTCAGCCAGGCGGGCCGCTCGCACAGCTCGCGCGCCCGGTCGCCCACGGCCAGCACGATGGCGGCCGCGCCGTCGGTGATGGGCGCGATGTCGTGGGCCCGGAACGGGTCGGCCACGTACGGCGCGGCCAGCAGCTTCTCGATATCGGTCTCGGTCCGGGCGGTCTCGGTCGCCTCGCCGTAGGCGGCCGCGGCGGCGGCGCTCTCGGCGGCGACGGCGGCCATGTCCTGTTCGGTCCAGCGTCCGGCGTCCAGTCCGGCCCGCGCCTGCAATCCGGCCATGGACACCGCGTCCGGCCACAGCGGCGCGACGACGTAGGGGTCGGTCTGGAGGGTGAGGACCTGGCGCAGAGTGCCCGCCGAGGGCTTGCCGAAGCCGTACACCAGCGCCGTCTTCGCCTGTCCGGAGCGCAGCTTCACCCACGCCTCGTAGAGTGCCCAGGCCGCGTCCATCTCCACGTGGGATTCGTTGATGGGCGGCACCGCGCCGATGGAGTCGATGGCGGAGATGAACGAGAAGGCGCGCCCGGCAAGGTAATCCGAGGAGCCGGAGCACCAGAAGTCGATATCGGCGGTTTTGATGCCGAGGTCGTCGTACAGCCGCGTGAAGCAGGGGTGCAGCATCTCCACGCCGTTGGTGGTGCCGAAGGTCTCCGGCACGTGCGGTGCGTGCGCGAAGCCCACCACCGCGATATCCGTTGTGTTGTTCAAGGTTTCAGCGCCTCTCTACAGGTGGTGCGCGAAGGTCTCGTAGTCGGCGTCGGGCTCGCCGGTGGGCTCGAAATGGGAGATGTTGTCCAGCCCGTAATCCCATTCCTCCCGCGGCTTCCACACCGCCTTCACCCGCATACCCATGCGCACCTCGGCGGCGTCGATACCGAGCACCAGGTGCAGGAAGGGGATGTCCGCGCCGTCCAGCAGGATGTAGGCGGCCACGTACGGCGGCTTGATGCGCTGGCCCTGGAACGGCACGTTGACCACGCAGTAGGTGGTGACGATGCCGGTGTCGGGCAGGTCGACGTAGTCCTCGGTGGGTGCGCCGGTGCGCGGGTCCGCCCCGCGCGGCGGGAAGTACACCTTGCCGTCGTTGCCCGCCTTCGCACCGAGCAGCCTGCCCTCCACGAGGGCCTTCAGGAAGGCGGTCTCCTGCGGTGCGGCGGTGTGCTTGAAGCTCAGGTCGATCGGCGTCACGATGCCGGTGATCGGCTCGGTCTCCTCCGCGGGCGTTGCGGCGACCGAGAATTCGCCCGGTTCGAAGCAGGCGATGTCGTGAATGAAGCCCTTGCGCTCGGTCGCCCAGCGCGCCCGCACCCGCATCCCGGTGCTGATATCCGCGGGCGAGGCCACGTCCACGGCGTGCAGCAGGGCGGTGTCCGCGCCGTCGAGTTGGATGAGCGCCCAGGCGAAGGGGCGGTCGAAGGGCTGGCCGGGCAGCGGTTCGGCCACCCAACTCCATGACCGCACGGTGCCCACATCGGCGACCTCGACGAACTCGGTCAGCCGTTCGGCCGTGATCGGATCGAATTCCGCTGGCGGCACGATCACGCGCCCGTCGGAGCCGCGCACACCGACGATCTGCCCGACGCGCAGGCCGGTCAGGAAGCGGCCGATGGTCGGACCGGTGGAGCGGGTGTAGTCGAACTGCATCCGCAGCGGTGCGGCGAGTACTTCGGTGTTCCCCAGAGTCACGAGATCGAGTAGAACAGGTTCTTATTATGGTCGCAAGAGGCCAGTTGGGAAGGGAGTCGATCATGCGGTTCGGGTTGCAGCTCGGTTATTGGGGTGCACAGCCGCCCGGCAATGCCCAGGAGTTGGTCGTCGCGGCCGAGCAGGCCGGGTGGGACGCCGTCTTCACGGCGGAGTCCTGGGGGTCCGACGCGTTCACGCCGCTGGCGTGGTGGGGTTCGAGCACCGACCGGGTGCGGCTGGGGACGTCGGTGGTGCAGATGTCGGCGCGCACGCCCGCGGGCACGGCCATGGCCGCGCTGACCCTGGATCATCTCAGCGGCGGACGGCACATCCTCGGGCTCGGGGTCTCCGGACCGCAGGTGGTCGAGGGCTGGTACGGGCAGCCGTTCGCCAAGCCGTTGCAGCGGACCCGCGAATACGTGTCGATCGTGCGGCAGGTGCTGGCCCGCGAGGCCAAGGTGACCAGCGACGGACCGCACTATCCGCTGCCCTACACCGGTCCGGGCGCGACCGGCCTGGGTAAGCCGCTCAAGCCCATCACCCATCCGCTGCGCGCGGACCTGCCCATCTGGCTGGGGGCCGAAGGGCCGAAGAACGTGGCGCTGACCGCCGAGATCGCCGACGGCTGGCTGGCCATCTACTACACGCCCCGGCTCGCGGACATGTACAACTCCTGGCTGGACGAGGGCTTCGCGCGGGCGGGTGCCCGGCGTTCGCGGGCTGACTTCGAGATCGCCGCCACCGCCCAGGTGATCCTCACCGATGATTCGAAGGCCGAGCTCGATCGGATGCGGCCGGTCATGGCGCTCTACATCGGCGGCATGGGTGCGGAGGAGCTGAACTTCCACGCCGAGGTGTACCGGCGGATGGGGTACGGCGAGCAGGTCGAGGAGATCACCCGGTTGTTCCGGAGCGGCCGCAAGGACGAGGCGGCGGCCGCGGTGCCGGATGAGCTCATGCTCGACACGATGATCGTCGGCAATGAGGCGCAGGTGCGCGAGCAGCTGAAGGTGTGGGAGGACGCGGGCGTGACCATGCTGCTCGTCGGGGTCCGCGACACCGAGCAGCTGGCCCGCCTCACCCCCCTCGTGCAGTCGTAGAACGAGTTCTATATTCCCGGCGTCACGGCGTGAGCGGCCCGGCTAGCACGCTCTCGCCGGACTCCCGGTCGCCCTGCCAGGCGAAGGCCGGGTCCGAACTCGGTTTGCGCTGCCACAGCAGCAGGAGCAGATCCGATGCGGGCGCGGCGATCTCGGCGGTCGGCTCGCCCTTGCCATAGGTCCGGATGGTCCCGGTGTCGGTGGACCGCACCTGTACGGCGGCCTCGGGCGGGGTCGCCAGCCCGCGGTCGATCATGCGCTGCGCGAACATGTCGAAGACCTCGGCGATACCGTCGTCGGCCAGCGCGGCGTCGATCGGCGCGGCGACGCCGAGCGCGAACTGCGCGTCCCACAGGTGCATGACCGTCTCGTGGGTGCGGCGGCGGCGCCAGAAGCCGACGGTGCGCGGGGCCAGTCGGGTGAAAGTCCATGCCTCCGTGGCCGGATCGGCCGACAGTGCGGTGACGAGAGCGTCGGAGGTTCGGTCGAACCAGGCCCGCAGTTCGGCCGGATCGTGCGGCGCGGGTTCGCCCTCGCCGTCGCCCCGCAGTTCGGCGACCGCCGTCACCACCCATTGATTTCCGCGCCCCATATGCTCGACCAGATCGTGGAGGGTCCAGTCGCCGCAGGTGGGCACCGGTGCGGTGAGATCGACGTCCGCGGTGATGAGCTCACCGAAGGCCGTGAGCCGGTCGCGCAAGATCGCCAAGAAGTCCATGCGCCCACGGTAAACGACGTACTCTGTGGCGGCAGCCACAATCTCTTCTGTGGCGGCAGCGGCAATCTCTCGTGGTATGGATTGAAAATCGTGTCTTGTCACACACAGGAACACGTTCTATTTTCATCATGTGAGCCACAACATAGCGGACCTTGTCGAACACGCCATCGACCTCATGCCGGATAACGTCGCTCTGGTCGACGACACTCGCTCGGTTACCTATGCCGAGCTCGAGGGGCGAGCCAACCAACTCGCGCACTACCTGCGAGAACAGGGGGTGCAACCGGGTGACAAGGTGGGTATCTACTCGCGGAACACCATCGAGGCCATCGAGGCCATGGTGGCGGTGTTCAAGGCCCGCGCCGTCATGGTCAACGTGAACTTCCGATATGTCGAGAACGAGTTGCAGTACATCTTCGACAACTCGGATATGGTCGCGCTGGTGGTCGAGCGTCGCTACAGCGACAAGGTCGCCAACGTCTGGCCGAACACCCCGCAGCTGAAATCGGTCCTCGTGGTGGCGGACGGCACCGACCTGCCGCTACCCGAGGGTGCCGTGGAATACGAAGCGGCGCTTGCCGGTTGCTCGCCCGAGCGCGACTTCGAGGACCGTTCGCCCGACGACGTCTACATGCTCTACACCGGCGGCACCACCGGTATGCCCAAGGGCGTCATGTGGCGGCAGGAGGATGTCTGGCGGGTGCTCGGCGGCGGAATCAACTTCCTCACCGGCGAATACGTCACCGACGAGTGGGAGCTCGCCAAGCTGGGCGCCGCCAACCCGCAGATGGTCCGGTACCCGGTCGCCCCGATGATCCACGGCGGCTCGCAGTGGGCCACCTTCCAGAGCCTGTTCGGCGGCGGCAAGACGCTCATGCTCGCGGAGTTCAGCGGGCACGGGCTGTGGCGGGCCGTCGAAAAGCACAAGATCAACCTCATTTTCATCACCGGTGACGCCATGGCCCGGCCCATGGTGGACGCGCTGCTCGAGGGCAATCCGGAAACCGGTGAGCCCTACGACGCGTCGAGCCTCTACGTCATCGCCAGCAGCGCGGCGCTGTTCTCGCCGACGCTCAAGGACAAGATGCTCGAGCTGCTGCCGAATCGGATGATCAGCGACTCCATCGGCTCCTCGGAGACCGGTTTCGGCGGTCTGTCCGTGGTCACCAAGGGGCAGAACCACACCGGCGGCCCGCGCGTGAAGATCGACGCCTCCACCCAGGTGCTCGACGAGGACGGCAATCCCTGCGAGCCCGGTTCCGGCAAGATCGGCTTCCTGGCCCGCAGCGGGCACATCCCACTCGGCTACTACAAGGACGAGGCCAAGACCAAGGCCACCTTCAAGGAGTTCAACGGCAAGCGGTACTCGATTCCGGGCGATTACGCCCGCGTCGAGGAGGACGGCACCGTCACCATGCTGGGCCGCGGTTCGGTGAGCATCAACTCCGGCGGCGAGAAGATCTACCCGGAGGAGGTCGAGGGGGCGCTCAAGTGCCACCCCGAGATCTTCGACGCGCTGGTGGTCGGCGTGCCGGACGAGCGCTGGGGGCAGAAGGTGGTCGCGGTCGTGCAGTGTCGCGGCGCGAACCGGCCCACGCTCGAGGAGCTGCGTCCGGTGCTGACACAGGAGATCTCGTCGTACAAGATGCCGCGTGCGTTGTGGTTCGTGGACCAGATCAAGCGGAATCCGGCGGGTAAGCCCGACTACACGTGGGCCAAGGCGCAGACCGAGGAGCGTCCCGCCGACGAGGACGCGCCCGCGCCCGCCAGCAAGTAGTGCCCGGTTCCGGAGCCGGTCGCGATCCGTGCCGCGACCGGCTCCGATCCGTTCAACCAGGGAAAACACCGGATCATCCGAGGATTCGCCCGGAGCCGAAGGATATGGAAGGCAGTCCTTTCCGATCCTCCCAACATGTCGGTGGGGTGTGCCAGAGTGGCCCTATGAGCAAGCAGTCCGGCAGGTCCACCACCTCCCTCGATGAGGTGTTGCAGTCGTTCGAGGGGCACCGCCGTGAGCTGTGTGCCTACGCCTATCGCATGCTGGGGTCCTCCTTCGAGGCCGAGGACGCCGTGCAGGAGGCTTTCACACGCGCCTGGAAGTCCTACGAGTCCTTCGAGGGGCGCTCCAGTCTGCGCTCCTGGCTCTACAAGATCACCACCAATGTCTGTCTGGACATGCTGGACGGGCCGCAGCGCCGCGCCCGGCCCATGGACCTGAACGGGCCGTCCACGCCCGACTCACCGCTGCCCATGCCGGAGCCGGACTACGTGTGGGTGGAGCCCATTCCGAACGCGCTGGCCTTCGGTGCTGATCCGGCCGACCACGCCTCGGTGAAGGACACGCTGCGGCTGGCCTTCGTGGCGGCGGTGCAGCATCTGCCCGCCACCCAGCGCGCCATCCTGATCATGCGCGAGGTGCTGCGCTTCTCCGCGAACGAGACCGCCGACATGCTCATGATGTCGCCGGCCTCGGTGAACAGTGCCCTGCAGCGCGCCCGCGCCACCATGTCCAAGGTGCAGCCCGACGAGGGCAAGACCTTCGACGAAACCGACGAGCAGCAGCGCAAACTCGTCGACGATTTCGTCAAGGCGTTCGAGGCCTACAACATGGACGCGCTCACCGCCCTGCTGAAAGAGGATGTGGCGCTGTCCATGCCGCCCATCTCGCTGTGGGTGTCGGGCCCGGACAATGTGGCCGCCTTCATGCTCGGCCACGGCCACGCCTGCCGCGATTCGCGCATGGTGCCGCTGGCGGGTGCGAACGGTTTGCCCGCCTTCGGCCACTACAAGCCGAGCGACGAGCCGGGCCGGTGGGTGCCGTGGTCCATCACCGTGCTCGAACTGGATGGAGATCGCATTTCCGGTCTCAACTTCTTCCTCGACACCGATAAACTGTTCCCGCTCTTCGGTTTGCCGCAGGAGTGGCGCGAAGGGTCGGAGGTTTCGACCACCGCGTAGACCCTGTCGGCGCGCATGGTGGATGACGTCGGGGTGGTCCGACGTCGGCGCGAC
>NZ_JASCXP010000322.1:0-8634 GCF_030010695.1 Nocardia sp. CC201C | reverse complement strand
TGGACGATGCTACCCAAATCCGCGTTCCAGAGATTCGCTGGCCCATTCATGCACGAACTCTCCACGGGGGCATCGAAGTCCGAGACCATGCGCGCCACAGCCCGCACCGCACTGAACCTCGCGCCCGATGACCCTGTACGCCCGCTCGAACCCCGAGGACTGACCTCGATCGGGCATTGCCCCGCGCCCAACCTCACCTCAGCGGACGGCACACCCGCTGGTGCCGCGGTCCTTGAACTCGCCGCGTTAGTGGCACCGGAGACCCTGTGGCGACCCCGCTGAACAACTCCGCACACGATCGGCGACGCCGATCTCGGCCAGTGCCAGCCCGAGATCGGCAGGTTTCGCTCACATTCACTGCAATTGCACAATCGAATACGGAAACGCCCCCGGAGAAATCCGGGGCGTTCCTTGCATCCGCAGATCTATTGGGGATATCACGACCACGCAATGGCATTGAGTGCATACATGCGCGCGCTGTCTCATCCGTGCAGGTACTGCACCAGGTGTTCGCGCTCGGTCTCCAGTTCGGCGATCTGGCTCTTCACCACGTCGCCGATGCTGACGATGCCGATCATGCGGCCGTCGCGCACCACGGGTAGGTGGCGGATGCGGTGCTCGGTCATCCGGGCATTGAGGGTTTCGACGCGGTCCTCCGGAGAGCAGGTGTGCACGACGTCGGTCATGATTTCCGAGACCGGCTGCCCGAGGACGACGGCGCCGTGTCGGTGCAGGGCACGTACCACGTCGCGCTCGGAGACGATGCCGACCATATAGGACGCATCCGGCGAAACCACCACCGCGCCAACATTGTTGGTAGCGAGGATTTCCAGCAGTGCGTGCACCGTGGCATCGGGTGCGATCGTGACTACATCGGAACCTTTCCTGCGCAGGATCTCGGAAATTCGCATACTGTCCACCACCCAGTGAATTCGACGTCGATGCCTCCAGGATCTCGCGATTCACCGCCCGTGACCAGCAACGATTGCGATTCGACCGTTAATGCGGATGTTGAACGAACCGGGCGGGACTCAAGGTGTCCGTGTTGCGAAGATTCTGCGGCGACGCGCGGACCGAAAGCGCGAAGCTGCCGCGCGGAGCCACCCCCGGCACGTACCATGCCGAACGTGGCCGAAGCGAAACGTCCCGCCGCGCTGCGGGTGCTCGTGTACAGCAACGACGCCGACACCCGGAGCCAGATCATGCTGGCCCTGGGTCGAAAGCCGCGTCCCGAACTGGAGCAGTTCGACTACCTCGAGGTGGCGACCGCTCCGGTGGTGATCGAGCGCCTGGACGCCGGTGAGGTCGACATCGCCATCCTGGACGGTGAGGCGCAGCCCGCCGGTGGACTCGGATTGGCGAAACAGCTCAAGGATGAGATCGCCGACTGTCCACCACTGGTTGTGATCACCGGTCGCCCGGACGATGTCTGGCTGGCGAACTGGTCGCGCGCGGACGCGGCGGTCTCGCATCCGATCGATCCGATCCGACTCACCGACGCCGTTGTCGGGGTACTGCGCAACCGGACGGCGGCGTAACCCACCCCGTCACGTGACGTTCGCCCATTGCGTCCGATTGGTCATGAATGGGCGTTCCGAATTCGATCAAACGCCGCGCCGAAAATTGCTGCATCCCGACGTCCGAGTTGTAGGCTGTGCCGTAGCTCACAGGGATGCGAGCCGAGGTATCAGTCCGATTCGGTATTAATCCGCCGTGCCAGATCCCGACCGCCCGCATCCTCGACGAGTGCCTGAGGGGCGAGACTGGCCCGGCATGACGACGATGTCAGCCCGCCTCGGCAGCATGCCGTCCGAATGCGTCCAGCTCGCGCGCGGCGACCGGGTCAACCCGTAGGCGGCAGCCTGCGTAACCACGAAGGCCCGCGGTCGCCGCCAGGTAGGAGGAGGGGTAGTGCGGTTGTGAATATCGAGGTGCCGACTCTTGTTCTCGGTGCGGTCGCCGCGGCGTTCGCACTGTTCTCGCTAGCTCTCGCGGCCCTCATCGGCCCCAAGCGCTACAACCGGGCCAAGCTCGAACCCTACGAGTGCGGTATCGAACCGACGCCGCACGCCATCGCCGGCGGCCCGGGGAACGCTGCTGGACAACGCTTTCCGGTGAAGTACTACCTCACCGCGATGCTGTTCATCATCTTCGACATCGAGATCGTGTTCCTGTACCCGTGGGCGGTGCACTTCGACTCGCTCGGCCTGTTCGGCCTGGCGGCGATGGCGCTGTTCATCTTCAACGTCTCGGTGGCCTACGCCTACGAGTGGCGGCGCGGCGGACTCAGTTGGGACTGATTCGCGTGCGACAGGGCTGAATCGAACGACGGCTACCGGGAATTCCGATCAGCGCCGGTGCGCCCGCACGCGGGTCCGGCGCGAGAAGTCTGGAGAAGAATCCGATATGGGTCTCGAGGAAAAGCTGCCCAGCGGGTTTCTGCTGAGCACGGTCGAGGATATGGCGGGCTACCTGCGCAAGGGCTCACTGTGGCCCGCCACCTTCGGCCTGGCGTGCTGCGCGATCGAGATGATGGCCACCGGCGGCGGGCGATTCGACATCGCCCGCTTCGGCATGGAGGCGTTCCGCGCCTCGCCGCGCCAGGCCGATCTCATGATCGTCGCGGGGCGGGTCAGCCAGAAGATGGCACCCGTCCTGCGCCAGGTCTACGACCAGATGACCGAACCGAAATGGGTGCTGGCCATGGGCGTGTGCGCCTCGTCCGGCGGCATGTTCAACAACTACGCCATCGTGCAGGGCGTCGACCACGTGGTTCCGGTCGACATCTACCTGCCCGGCTGCCCCCCGCGGCCGGAGATGCTGTTGAACGCGATCCTGAAGCTGCACGAGAAGATTCAGGAGGCTCCCCTCGGCGTCAATCGCGAGGAAGCGATCAAGGCCGCCGAGGCCGCCGCCCTGGCCTCCACCCCGACCATTCAGATGAGGGGTCTACTGCGATGACCTTCGATTCACCCAGTAGGACCGAGAGTCCCCCGGAGGCGGCCGTGGACGAACGCAAGCACGGCGAATCGAACGAACCGATCGAACCACCGAGCATGGCGGGTCCGATCCAGGACGAAACCGAGAACGACAACGGTACCGAGAACGACAACGGCACAGCGGAATCCGGACCCGCACCCGATGAGATCATCGGCGTGCGGCGCGGCATGTTCGGGGTCTCCGGCACCGGCGACACCTCCGGCTACGGCCGCCTGGTGCGCACCGTCACGCTGCCCGGCGGCACCGAACCGCCCTACGGCGGCTACTTCGACGGACTCGTCGCCACCCTGCGCGCGGCGCTCGGCGCGGAGTTCGAGGCAGCCGTGGAGAAGATCGTGGTCTTCCGCGGCGAACTCACCCTGCACGTACGCCGCGAACACCTGGTCGCGGTCGCCCGCACCCTGCGCGACGATCCGGCGCTGCGGTTCGAGCTGTGCCTGGGCGTGAGCGGCGTGCACTATCCCGACGACCAGGATCGGGAGCTGCACGCGGTCTACCAGCTCAACTCCATCACCCACAATCGCCGTCTGCGGGTGGAGGTTTCGGCTCCCGACGCCGACCCGCACATCCCCTCGCTCTATGCCGTCTACCCCACCACGGACTGGCACGAGCGGGAGACCTACGACTTCTTCGGCATCCTGTTCGACGGTCATCCCTCGCTGACCCGCATCTCCATGCCCGACGACTGGCGCGGGCACCCGCAGCGCAAGGACTACCCGCTCGGCGGAATCCCGGTCGAGTACAAGGGCGCGCGCATCCCGCCGCCCGACGAGCGGAGGGCTTACTCCTGATGAACGACATCGACACCCGGCGCACAGGTTCAGGTGCGCCGGAAACACCCGTCTCACCGCACGATCCGAAGCCGGAACGCGCCGTGACGGTGGTCGGCAACGACTGGGACGAGATCTCCGCCGCGCTCGACGGTGTCGCCGAGGAGCGCATCGTGGTGAACATGGGTCCCCAGCACCCCTCCACACACGGGGTGCTGCGACTCATTCTGGAGATCGAGGGCGAGACCGTCACCGAGGCCCGGTGCGGAATCGGCTACCTGCACACCGGCATCGAGAAGAATCTCGAGTACCGGCCGTGGGTGCAGGGCGTCACCTTCGTCACCCGCATGGACTACCTGTCGCCGTTCTTCAACGAGACCGCGTACTGCCTGGCGCTGGAGAAGCTGCTCGACATCACCGACGACATTCCCGAGCGCGCCAGCGTCGTGCGGGTCATGCTCATGGAGCTCAACCGCATCTCCTCGCATCTGGTGGCCCTCGCGACCGGTGGCATGGAGTTGGGAGCGCTCACCCCGATGCTTTTCGGCTTCCGAGAGCGCGAACTCATCCTCGATGTGTTCGAGACGATCACCGGTCTGCGGATGAACCACGCCTACATCCGCCCCGGCGGCCTGGCGCAGGATCTGCCGGAAGACGGCGTCACCAAGGTGCGCGAACTGCTGGCCATCATGCCGAAACGCCTGCGGGATCTGGAACTGCTGCTCAACGAGAACCCGATCTGGAAGGCCCGCACCCGCAATGTCGGGTATCTGGATCTCACCGGCTGCATGGCGCTGGGCATCACCGGTCCGGTGCTGCGCTCGACCGGCCTGCCGCACGATCTGCGCAAGTCCCAGCCGTACTGCGGCTACGAGGACTACGAATTCGATGTCATGACCGATACCGGCTGTGACTGCTACGGGCGCTACCTGATTCGCGTCAACGAGATGAAGGAATCGCTCAAGATCGTCGAGCAGTGCCTGGACAAGCTGCGGCCCGGCCCGGTGATGGTGAGCGACAAGAAGGTGGCCTGGCCCGCGGATCTGGCGCTGGGTCCGGACGGACTCGGCAACTCGCCGCAGCACATCGGCAAGATCATGGGCACCTCCATGGAGGCGCTGATCCACCACTTCAAGATCGTGACCGAGGGTATCCGGGTGCCGGCCGGACAGGTCTACACGGCGGTGGAATCCCCGCGCGGCGAACTCGGCGTGCACATGGTCAGCGATGGCGGCACCCGCCCGTACCGGGTGCACTACCGCGATCCCTCCTTCACGAATCTGCAAGCGGTGGCGGCGATGTGCGAGGGCGGCATGGTCGCCGACGTCATCGCCTCGGTGGCGAGTATCGACCCGGTGATGGGAGGGGTGGACCGATGACCGAGATCTTGCTGAACCTGACCACCAGGCCGATTCCCTACCCGCAACAGGTGCACGACCGCCTGGAGGTGGAGGCTCGCGAGATCATCGCGCGCTACCCGCATCCGCGCTCCGCGCTGCTGCCGCTGCTGCACCTGGTGCAGTCGGTGGAGGGCTACGTCTCCGGCACCGGCATCGAATTCTGCGCCGGGCAGCTGGGTTTGACCGATGCCGAGGTGACCGCGGTCGCCACCTTCTACTCGATGTACCGGCGCACACCCACCGGCGACTACCACGTGGGCGTGTGCACCAATACGCTGTGCGCGGTCATGGGCGGCGACGAGATCCTCGCGACGCTGAAGGAGCATCTGGGAATCCGGCACGGCGAGACCACCGCCGACGGCGCGGTCACGCTCGAGCACATCGAGTGCAACGCGGCCTGCGACTACGCGCCCGTCATGATGGTGAACTGGGAGTTCTTCGACAACCAGACGCCGGAATCGGCACGGGCGCTGGTCGACGCGCTGCGGCGTGGCGAGCAGGTCACCGGCACCCGCAGCGGCGCACCGCTGTGCACCTTCCGCGAAACCGCCCGCATCCTCGCCGGCTATCCGGATCAGCGCCCCGGCGCGAACGACGGCGCGCCCGGACCGGCAACCCTCGCGGGTGTGCATGCGGTGCAAGAAAATCCGACCGACGGAGGCGCTCAGTGACGACATTGACGCCGGTGCTCACCCGGCACTGGGCCGAGCCCGAGTCGTGGACCCTGAAGTCCTATCGCCGCCAGGAGGGCTACCGGGCCCTGCCCAAGGCGCTGAAGATGCACCCGGACGAGGTCATCGCCACCGTCAAGGACGCGGGGCTGCGCGGCCGCGGCGGCGCGGGCTTCCCCACCGGCATGAAGTGGGGCTTCATCCCGCAGGGCCCCGGCCCGGACGGCATCGAGAAGCCGCACTACCTGGTCGTCAACGCCGACGAGTCGGAACCGGGCACCTGCAAGGACATTCCGCTCATGATGGCCAGCCCGCACCTGCTGGTCGAAGGCGTCATCATCGCCGCCTACGCGATTCGCGCCTCGCACGCCTTCATCTATCTGCGCGGTGAGGTACTGCCGGTACTGCGGCGCCTGCAGACCGCCGTGGCGGAGGCGTACGCGGCGGGCTATGTCGGCCGCAATATTCTCGGCTCGGGTTACGACCTGGAGATCGTCGTGCACGCCGGAGCGGGCGCGTACATCTGTGGTGAGGAGACCGCGCTGCTGGACTCCCTGGAGGGTCGGCGCGGGCAGCCGCGTCTACGCCCGCCGTTCCCCGCGGTGGCCGGGCTCTACGCCTGCCCGACGGTGGTCAACAACGTGGAGTCCATCGCGTCGGTGCCCGGTATCCTCGCCCGTGGCGTCGAGTGGTTCCGGTCCTTCGGCACCGAGAAATCGCCGGGCACCACCATCTACTCGCTCTCCGGTCACGTGACGCGACCGGGGCAGTATGAAGCGCCCCTGGGAATCACCCTGCGGGAGTTGCTGTCCTACGCGGGCGGCGTCCGTGCGGGCCACACGCTGAAATTCTGGACACCCGGCGGTTCCTCCACTCCCCTGTTCACCGCCGAACACCTCGACGTCGCACTGGATTACGAGGGTGTCGCCGCCGCGGGCTCCATGCTCGGCACCAAGGCGCTGCAGATCTTCGACGACACCACCTGCGTGGTGCGGGCGGTGCTGCGCTGGACCGAGTTCTACGCCCACGAATCCTGCGGAAAGTGCACACCGTGCCGCGAGGGCACGTATTGGCTGGTGCAGCTGCTGCAACGCCTGGAAAGCGGGCAGGGGCACAGCACCGATCTGGACAAGCTGGCCGATATCGCCGACAACATCAACGGCAAATCCTTCTGCGCCCTCGGCGACGGCGCCGCCAGCCCCATCGTCTCCTCGCTGCAGTACTTCCGCGACGAATACGCCGACCACATCCGGTACGGCGCATGTCCTTTCGACCCGTCCCGGACCACCGTCTGGGCGGATACGGCTGAAGGAGCGCGATGACCGCGACAGTCAGCAGCAACGACAGCGACACCGCACCCGCCGATCTGGTGAGCGTCACCATCGACGGCACCACCGTCAGCGTGCCCGCGGGCACCCTGGTGATCCGGGCGGCCGAGCTGATCGGCATTCAGATCCCGCGCTTCTGCGACCACCCGCTGCTCGAGCCGGTGGGCGCGTGCCGCCAGTGCATCGTCGAGGTGGAGGGACAGCGCAAACCCGTCGCCTCCTGCACCATGGCGGTCGCCGACGGCATGGTGGTGCACACGCAGCTCTCCTCGCCGGTGGCCGCCAAGGCACAGGAGGGCGTGATGGAGCTGCTGCTCATCAACCACCCGCTGGACTGCCCGGTCTGCGACAAGGGCGGCGAATGCCCGTTGCAGAACCAGGCCATGTCCAACGGCCGCGCGGAGTCCCGCTTCGAAGGCGAGAAGCGCACCTACCCCAAGCCGATTCCGCTGTCCTCGGCCATTCTGCTGGACCGGGAGCGGTGTGTGCTCTGCGCCCGCTGCACCCGCTTCGCCCAGCAGGTGGCCGGTGACCCGTTCATCGAACTCATGGAGCGCGGTGCGCTGGAGCAGGTCGGCATCGCCCAGGGCGAGAGCTTCGACTCCTACTTCTCCGGTAACACCGTGCAGATCTGCCCGGTGGGCGCGCTCACCGGCAGCACCTACCGGTTCCGTGCGCGACCCTTCGACCTGGTCTCGAGCCCGGCGGTGTGCGAGCACTGCGCCTCCGGCTGCGCCCAGCGCACCGACCATCGGCGCGGCAAGGTCATGCGTCGCCTGGCCGGTGACGATCCGCAGGTGAACGAGGAATGGAACTGCGACAAGGGCCGTTTCGCCTTCCAGTACGCCACCGAACGGGACCGGCTCACCACCCCGATGGTGCGCGGCTGGGACGGTCGGCTCGCCCCCGCCTCCTGGTCGGAGGCGCTGGCCGCCGCGGCCGCCGGCATGGCCGGGGCGCACGGCAATGCGGCGGTGCTGGTGGGCGGACGCGTCACCCTCGAGGACGCCTACGCGTACTCGAAGTTCGCGCGCGTCGTGCTGGGCACCAATGACATCGACTTCCGCTCCCGCGACCACTCCGCCGAGGAAGCCGACTTCCTGGCGGCCCGCGTCGCCGGACAGGGCATCAGCGTCGACTACGGTGCGCTGGAGCAGGCTCCGGCGGTGCTGCTGGTCGGATTCGAGCCGGAAGAGGAATCGCCGATCGTGTACCTGCGGCTGCGCAAGGCTGCCCGCAAGAACGGCACGGCGGTGTTCGGCCTCGCTCCCTTCCTGACCCCGGGGCTGGAGAAGATGTCCGGCACCCTGGTGCCGGCGGCCCCCGGCGCCGAACCACACATCCTGGAGGCGCTGCGCGGCGGCGACACCGCCGGACTCGTCGATCCCGCTGTCGCACAGCGCATCACGGACCTGCTGCGGCAGCCGGGCGCGGTGATCATGGTGGGTGAGCGACTGGCCGGAGC
>NZ_JASCXP010000321.1:0-8666 GCF_030010695.1 Nocardia sp. CC201C | reverse complement strand
CGGTGGTGGCGCTGGGCCTCATCGTCGGCGCGTTCGTCCGGCGCGGCTACGGACTCATGGTGGTGCTCGCCCCGCTGGCCGGATTCGTGCTGCTGGCCTCGCTGATCGGCCCGATCGAGTTCGACCGCGGCGGGATGGGCGATCGGGTCTGGGTGGTGCAGGACGCCGCCGAGTTGGCCCCGGAGTACTCGTGGGCGTTCGGCTCCGCCACCCTGGACCTGAACAATCTACGCCTCACCGAGGACCGCACGACCAAGATCGAGGGGGCGATGGGTGAGGTCCGTATCCTCGTCCCGAACGATCTGCGAGTGCGTTTCGACTGCTCGGTGGATATGGGTGAGCAGAACTGCCCCAGCGGCATCATCGGCCCCGCCGAGGGACCGATTCTCGACCTGGCCGTTGACATGAGCATGGGATCCGTGGAGGTGCAGCGTGGCTGACAACAAGACCCGCCGACCGTCGTTCTCACTCCTCGTCGCCGGAGTACTCGGCCTGCTGGTGAGCATCTGGGCCTTCATCGGCCCGCACTCCTGGCCCGAGGGACTGTCCTTCGGCTGGATCGTGGTGATCACCGCCATCGTGGTCGGCGTGCTGCTGGTGATCTCACCACGCAAACGCAAGGAGTAGTCGACCAGCGAGTACGGCCCCTGACCCGAATGGTTCAGGGGCCGTTCGCATTCCAGGCGACCACGGATGCGACACTGGGGCGGTCGACGCGGTACGGCCGGTCAACCGGCACTCGGGAAGATCGAGGACAGAACAATGGTGAGCGGCGAGACCACGACCGAGTACGAGGCCCCCACCCGGACCGCCGACGAATCCGACTGTCCGTACCTCGGGCTCGCCCCCTACCAGCGCCGCGACCGCGATCTGTTCTTCGGACGCACCCACGCCACAGCGGAATTCGCCGATCTGGTGCGCGAGGCGGCCGGGGACGCGAGCGGGATGGTGATCCTCATCGGGGCCTCCGGAGCGGGGAAATCGTCGCTGCTGGCGGCCGGGCTGGTCCCCGCGGTAGGCGACTGGGACGTCACCACCATCACCCCCGGCGCCGACCCGATCGCCACCCTGGCCGCCGCCTACGGCATCGAGGGCGACACCGACCTCACCGCCGACGACATCATCACCGCCCTCACCGCCCAGCGGCTCGACCGGCAGCGCCTGCTCATCGTCGACCAGTTCGAGGAGTTCTTCACCGCCTGCGAAAGCGAAACCGCCCGTGCGGAATTCCTCGCGGCCCTGCACCGCTGCGCGACCGAGCACACCGCCGCCGTGGTGCTGGCCCTGCGCGCCGACTGCTACGCCCACTGCCTCGCCTATTCCAGTCTGCAAGGCGCGCTGGAGAAACGCAGCTACATACTCGGCCCGATGCGCCCCGACGAACTGGCCCAGGCCATCACCGGCCCGGCCCGCCTCGCCGGACTCGAGCTGGAACCCGGGCTCGACGAACTGATCATCACCGACCTGTGCGGCGTCCGCGACCACCACGACCGCCACGGCTACGACCCAGGCACGCTCCCGCTGCTCTCCCACGCCTTGGCCGCGACCTGGCGGCACCGCTCGGGCCACCGCCTCACCACCGCCGGATACCGCAGCACCGGCGGCATTTCGGGCGCGGTGGCCGCGACCGCCGAACACGCCTGGGACGCGCTCACCGCCGAGCAGCAGGCCGCCGCCACGGCGATGCTGCCGGAACTCGTGGCGGTCCACCGCGACGCCCACGCCACCCGCCGCCGCATCGCACGCCCGGACCTGTTGCGCCGCACCACCGATCCGGAGGCGGCCGCCGCCGCACTCGAGCTGCTCACCCGCGCCCGCCTGATCAGCCGGGACGGGGATACGGTCGGCTTCATCCACGAGATCGTGCTCGGCGCGTGGCCCCGGCTGCGCGGCTGGGTGGACGCGGCCCGCGTCGACCTGCTGACCCGCGACCTGTCGGAAACCCGCACCACACAACGGTATCCGACCGTGCCACGCGACCACCGGCACACCACCACGGCACTGCTGGTGCTGTTCGTCGTCCTGATGGTCGTCGGCGTCGCCGCATACACGTAGCGGGCCCGCCGACCCTTCCGGATCGAGGGCCCGCCCACACCGCGCTCAGCGCCCGGCGCTCACTCCCATTCGATGGTCCCCGGCGGCTTCGAGGTCACATCCAGCACCACCCGGTTGACCTCCGCCACCTCATTGGTGATCCGGGTCGAAATGCGTTCCAGCACTTCATAGGGCAGGCGGGTCCAGTCGGCGGTCATGGCGTCCTCCGAGGACACCGGACGCAGCACGATCGGATGGCCGTAGGTGCGGCCGTCACCCTGCACGCCGACACTGCGCACATCGGCCAGCAGCACCACCGGGCACTGCCAGATCTGACCGTCCAGACCGGCGGCGGTCAACTCCTCGCGGGCGATGGCGTCGGCCTGGCGCAGCAGCTCCAGACGGTCCGCGGTCACCTCGCCGACAATGCGGATGGCCAGGCCGGGTCCCGGGAAGGGCTGGCGCGCGACGATGTCCTCGGGCAGGCCCAGTTCGCGGCCGACGGCGCGGACCTCATCCTTGAACAGCAGCCGCAACGGCTCCACCAGGGAGAACTCCAGGTCGTCGGGCAAGCCGCCGACATTGTGGTGGCTCTTGATATTCGCGGTGCCGGTACCGCCGCCGGACTCGACCACATCCGGGTAGAGCGTGCCCTGCACCAGGTACTCGACCGCGGGAGCGGAGCTCCCCGAGGACGCTGCCTCGCCTTCGGACTTCACCACCTCGGCGACGGCGTCCTCGAAGGAGCGGATGAACTCCCGACCGATGATCTTGCGCTTCTCCTCCGGATCGGTGACGCCCTTCAGCTCGCCGAGGAACTTCTCCACCGCGTCGACGGTCACCAGCTTGGCGCCGGTCGCGGCGACGAAATCGCGCTGCACCTGCTCGCGCTCACCCGCGCGCAGCAGCCCGTGGTCGACGAACACACAGGTCAGCCGGTCGCCGATGGCACGCTGCACCAGGGCGGCGGCGACGGCCGAGTCCACGCCGCCGGACAGGCCGCAGATGGCGTGGCCGTCGCCGATCCGCTCACGCACATCCGCGATGAGCGCCTCGGCGATACTGGCGGGCGTCCACGCGGCCGGAATCCCGGCGATCTCGTGCAGGAAGCGGCTCAGCACCTGCTGACCGTGCGGCGAATGCAGCACCTCGGGGTGGTACTGCACACCGGCCAGCTTGCGGGCACGGTCCTCGAACGCGGCGACCGGCGCGCCCGGCGTGGTGCCGGTGACCTCGAAGCCCGCGGGGGCGTCGGTGACGGCGTCGCCGTGGCTCATCCACACCGGATGATGGGTCGGCAGGCCGCCGTGCAGCACACCACCGTCGATATTGATCTCGGTGCGGCCGTACTCACGGGTACCGGTGTGCGCGACCGTACCGCCCAGCACCTGCGCCATGGCCTGGAAGCCGTAGCAGATACCGAAGACCGGCACGTCCAGGTCGAACAGCCGCGGATCCAGCTGCGGCGCGCCCTCGGCGTACACGCTCGACGGGCCGCCGGACAGAATCACGGCGGCGGGCCGCTTCTCGGCGATCTCCTCGACGGTCGCGGTGTGCGGAACCACCTCGGAGTAGACACTGCACTCGCGCACCCGGCGCGCGATCAACTGCGCGTACTGCGCGCCGAAGTCGACGACAAGGACTGGTCGCTGGGTTTCTGCCACCGGCTCAGTCTAGTGAGCGATGCAGGACACACGTCCGTCGGGCGCACCGGTCCGGACCAAGATCGACGCATTCATCCCGAGACACACAAATCGGGTGGCGCGGCACGCCGTACGCGCACCCGGCACGGGGCAAAACTGTCGATCTCTGTCACCGGCCGTGACTATCCTCTTCCTCGTGCCATTCGCCCATGCGATCGATGCCGAAATCCATTACGAGGACAGCGGGGGCGATGGACCGGTAGTGCTGCTGGGGCACGAATTCCTCATGGACCGAACGATGTTCGCGTCGCAGCAGGCGGCGCTCACACCGGAGTACCGGATCGTCACCTGGGACGCGCGCGGACACGGACGCACACGCGACAAGGGCCTGCCCTTCACCTACTGGACCAGCGCCCGCGACGTGCTGACCGTACTGGACCAACTCGGCGTACGGCGATCCGTCATCGGCGGCACCTCACAGGGCGGATTCACCGCACTGCGCACCGCGCTGCTGGCCCCCGACCGCGTGGCGGCACTCATCCTCATCAGCACCGAGGCACACGAACCCTCCACGCTGGAACTCACCAATGCCCGTCGCTTCCTGGACAAATGGTATGAGAACGGCCCCCGCCGCGCCCTCGCCGAACACCTCGCGGAATGGCTCATCGGTGACGACGCCTGGTATCGCGCCGTCTGGGTGAAACGCTGGCTCGCCCGCGACCACCACGCCACCGAGGTCGCCGCCGGTTGCCTGCTCGGACGCGACTCGGTACTCGACCGACTATCCGAAATCACCTGTCCCGCATTGGTTATCCACCCCACCAACAGCGGGATCTCCCGCGCCAACGCCCGCGAACTCGCCGCCCGCCTGCCCGCCGCCCACTACCTGGAAATCGAAGGTGCCCGCCAAACCGTCAACATGACCCACCCCGGCGAGGTGAACACCGCCATCCTGAACTTCCTCCGCGCACTGCCGCTAGCCCGCCTCTCCGGGACTTCAGCGCGCGGCTGAGAGCCGTTGAGGCACATGCACGCGTGCCTGCGGTCGAGTGCCAATCCGATTCTGGACGTACCCGATGAGTTACCCCAATCGGTGCGAGATCAGTTGTTGGGTCCCCGGTCGAGGGTTCCGGAGTGAACACCGTTCGCGAGGGATGCCGCTGGGCGCTGGTCGAGAGTTCCGGTGAGTGCCCCGGCCGGAACGGGGACGACATCCGCTCGGCCGAACCGACTGCGCAGGCGGGCGTCCCGGCCGAAATCAGGACAGCATCCGCTCGGCCGAACCAACTGCGCAGGCGGGCGTCCCGACAGGAGCAAGGGCAGTTGTCACGAGCCGGTCAGTCCGCGCGGGTGGACGTTCCGGTCAGGGCGAGGGCAGTAGCGGACCAGCGGGTTGCGGGTTGCGGCGAAGATTCCGCCGGGGCGCAACGGGTGTTGCGCTCCCGGCGGTGCTGTGTGCGGGCGGCTGGGTCAGGCTCGGACGTTCAGGCCGACCTTCTGGAATTCCTTCAGGTCGCAGTAGCCGGTCTTGGCCATGGAGCGGCGGAGGCCGCCGACCAGGTTGAGGGAGCCGAAGGGGTCGTTGGAGGGGCCCTCCAGAACCTGGGCGAGCGGAACGCGTTCCTCGTCGATGGCGTAGGGCAGCAGGGCGCCGCGCGGGACCGACGGGTGGGCGGCGGCCGAGGGCCAGAACCAGCCCTTGCCGGGAGACTCCGCGGCCAGAGTGAGCGGCACACCGAGCATGACCGCGTCCGCCCCACAGGCGATGGCCTTGGCCACGTGCCCCGAGGTGAGAATGTCGCCGTCGGCGATGACATGCACGTAGCGGCCGCCGGTCTCGTCCAGGTAATCGCGGCGCGCGGCAGCGGCATCGGCGATGGCCGTGGCCATGGGCACGCCGATACCGAGCACCTCACCGGTCGACGTCGCGCCCTGCATGGAGCCGTAACCGACGATGACACCCGCCGCGCCGGTGCGCATCAGATGCAGCGCGGTGCGGTGATCGCTCACACCGCCCGCCACCACCGGCACATCCAGTTCGGCGATGAACGTCTTGAGATTCAGCGGCTCACCGTCGCCCACATGCTCGGCCGAGATGATGGTGCCGTGCACCACCAGCAGGTCGATGCCGGCCTGCACCAGGGCGGGGGTCAGCGTGCGCGCGTTCTGCGGGCTCACCCGCACCGCGGTCGTCACACCCGCGGCCCGCACCTGCGCCACCGCGGCCGCCAGCAGATCCGGCTGCATCGGGGCCGCGTGCAACTCCTGCAGCAACGCGACCGCGGCCTCCGTCCCCTCCTTCTCGGCCACCTCGGTGAGCTGCTGGATCTTGGCCTCCACATCGGCGTGCCGCGCCCACAGGCCCTCACCGTTGATGACGCCGAGACCACCGTGACGGCCGAGCTCGATGGCGAACTCCGGCGAGACCAACGCATCGGTCGGATGCGTCAGGAACGGGATCTCGAAACGGTAGGCATCGAGCTGCCACGCCAGCGACACCTGCTTCGACGAGCGGGTCCGCCGCGAGGGAACGATGTCGACATCGTCCAGTTCGTAAGTGCGCCGGGCAGTCCGGCCCATGCCGATCTCGACCATATCGCGCATCGGTTCCTCCTGTGCTTGATTGCCTCCGCTTCGCTCCGGCGGATGCTGTGTCTTATTTGCCCTCCGCTTCGCTCCGGGCGGATTCGCGGCTGTGTTTGTTTTGCCTCCGCTTCGCTCCGGCGGATTCGCGGCGCGTTCGGCTGGGGGCCGGGAGTGGAGTACTGCGGGGGTGGGAACTGGGGGGTGAAGTACCGAGGGTTGTCGATCTTTGAGTACTGCGGGGTGGAGCGCCGCGTGGTTGGTGTGCATCGCGAGGTCGTGCACCGCGGGTTGGAGCACGGGGGTTGCTGCACCGGGAGGTTGGAGCATTGCGGCGGGTGGGGTGGTTCCGCGTCAGGCGCGGGTGGTGTAGTTGGGGGCTTCGACGGTCATGGTGATGTCGTGCGGGTGCGATTCCTTGAGGCCGGCGGCGGTGATCTGCACGAACTGGGCGGCCTGCAGGTCCGGGATGGACTGCGAGCCGGTGTAGCCCATGGCGGCGCGCAGACCGCCCACCAGCTGGTGGATCACGGTGTCGAGCGGGCCCCGGAACGGCACCCGGCCCTCGATGCCCTCGGGCACCAGCTTCTTCTCCGACAGCACATCGTCCTGGAAGTAGCGGTCCTTGGAGTACGACTTGGCCTCGCCGCGGCCCTGCATGGCGCCCAGCGAACCCATGCCGCGGTAGCTCTTGAACTGCTTGCCGCCCACCAGGATCAGATCACCCGGCGACTCGGCCGTACCGGCCAGCAGCGAGCCCAGCATCACCGTCGACGCGCCGGCCGCGATGGCCTTGGCGATATCACCGGAGTACTGCACGCCGCCGTCGGCGATGACCGGCACACCGTGCGGCTTGCACGCGGCGGTCGCCTCCAGAATGGCGGTGATCTGCGGCGCGCCGACACCGGCGACCACGCGGGTGGTGCAGATGGAGCCGGGGCCCACGCCCACCTTCACCGCGTCCACACCGGCTTCGACCAGGGCCTTGGCACCGGCGCGGGTGGCGATATTGCCGCCGATGATCTGCACCCGGTCGCCGACCTCGGCCTTGACCTTCTGCACCATCTGCAGCACGCCCGACTGGTGGCCGTGCGCGGTGTCCACGACCAGCACGTCCACGCCCACGTCGGCCAGCGTCATGGCGCGCGACCAAGCGTCCTCGCCCACGCCCACCGCCGCGCCGACGAGCAGTCGCCCGTCGCGGTCCTTGGTGGCGTTCGGGTACTGCTCGGTCTTGACGAAGTCCTTGACGGTGATGAGTCCGCGCAGCTTGCCGTTGCCGTCCACGATCGGCAGCTTCTCCACCTTGTGGCGGCGCAGCAGGCCCAGCGCGGCCTCCGCGGTCACGCCCTCCTGGGCGGTGATCAGCGGGGCCTTGGTCATCACCTCGGCGACCTCGCGGTTCTGGTCGACCTCGAAGCGCATATCCCGATTGGTGATAATGCCCACCAGGATTCCGGCGTCGTCGACCACCGGCAAACCGGAGATGCGGAACCGCGCGCACATGGCGTCCACGTCGGCGAGGGTGTCGGAGGGCCGACAGGTGACCGGATCGGTCACCATGCCCGCCTCGGACCGCTTCACGGTCTCGGCCTGGGCGGCCTGCGCCTCGACGGAGAGATTGCGGTGCAGCACGCCCATACCGCCCGCCCGCGCCATGGCGATGGCCATGCGCGCCTCGGTGACGGTGTCCATGGCCGAACTCACCAGCGGCGTGCGCAGCGAGATCTCCCGGGTCAACCGGCTGGAGGTATCGACGGAACTCGGAATGAGGTCGGACGCGGCAGGCAGCAGCAGCACATCGTCGAACGTCAGCCCGAGCATGGCGATCTTGTTCGGATCGTCGCCGCCTGTCACGGGACTGCTCATCGGATCGACCCCTCCTGGACCTCGGCAATGCCCACCGGAGCAGGACCCGGCGGACGAATGGATTGATTTCGATACCGAAGATCGCTACCCGGCATCTGCCCGTCCATGGTATCGGTCGCGCAAAGTTGTGTTCGATGTGCCCTCCGCCGCGCCGCGGGCGGCGGAGACGGGTACGTCGGTAGCGCCGGATTTGCGCTAAGGAACCAGTTATGTCAGGGCAAATGGGTGTCAGCGCTGGCGCGGAAGGGCCATCTCTGCGTACCGTGGACCTGTGCGTGACCATCTACCACCTGGCCTGCCGCCGGATCCATTCGCCGGAGATCCCTCCGACCCGTCGGCCGCGCTCGATGCCATCGAGCCGGGGGAACCGCTGGATCCTCACGAGCGCCTAGCGGTCGAGGAGGATCTCGCCGACCTCGCAGTGTACGAGGCGCTGCTGGCGCACCGCGGCATCCGCGGACTCGTGGTCAGCTGCGAGGACTGTCGGCAGGATCATTACCACGATTGGGATATGTTGCGCGCCAACCTGCTCCAGCT
>NZ_JASCXP010000320.1:0-8783 GCF_030010695.1 Nocardia sp. CC201C | reverse complement strand
GTGACATTATGTTGGGCAGTCCGAGTTCGCTCAGCGCCCGCCCCACCTCGACCGGGCGGGCCGCGCCGCCGATGAGCAGAATGCGGTCGATGTGGTTGAGGCTCAGCCCGCAGCGGTGCACCGTGGCCCGCACCAGCCGTAGCGAATTGCGAATATGCCAGGTACGCAGTCTGCTGGTGTCCGCCGCGGGCACCACCGCCGAAACCGGTTGGGCGGCGTCGGGGGCGATACTGCGCGCGTACCGGGCCAGCAGGGTGCCGAGTGGTCGGCCGCCGTAGTCGTGGGAGCGTTCGGCCCGGCCGAGTATCCCGCGCTCACCGCGGTCCGCCTCGGTGCGCACCACCGCGATATCGAGGCTGTTGCCGCCCAGGTCGTAGACGAGCGTGAGGCCGTCCTCGGAGATGCCGTGCTGGGCGTCGAGCCATTCCACCGCCGCCACCGGTTCGGGCATGAGCAGGACGTCGGATCCACCGGACCAGTCCAGCGCCCGCCGCAGCCGATGGACGTGCTTGTCGGAATAGCTTGCGGGATAGGCGGTTACGGCGGGCGCCTCGGGAGCATTGGTCTCGATGAGCCCGTTGACCACCGCGGCGACCAGATCCGCGGGCGACCAGATGCGGCCGCCCACCACCACCGGATCGGGTTCGCGGCTGAGATCGGCGAAATCCGTGACAACAGGGGCGAATCGGGGAATTCCACCGATTCGGGCACCGCCGGCACTGTCGAAGGTGACGGCCGTGCGCCGGACTCGGACAGCGGGTCGATTGCGTTCACCCGCCGCCCGCGACGTCGAGCTGGTGATCGCCCACACGGAGTTCACTGTGCCGATGCTCATGCCAAAACCAACAGTCATCGCTATCCCGTCAACGCACCGTGACCACGGCCCCACGTCGCACAACCATGTGGTCGCGGTCGTTTACCAAACAGCGCGTTCAGGTTAGCTGGCTCGTGCCGGACGTGAATGTTGAATCGGTGGAAAAGTTTTCGTGAACGGTAGCCAAGTTTGCGAATCTACTGGTCGGACAGCATCAAGACCAAGATCGCAGCCAACTTACAGCCCAGAAATACCGACCAGTCTTGCTTTGTGGCTACAACTCAGCGAACGCCATTCAATACCAACCGGTACGCGAGAAGAGTCCGGAAAACAAAACCGCGACGTCCGTACGACACGGCAATTTTCGGGTCACTGCTGGGTTGCTCACCCGAAACTTCGGTATTTGGAATGGAATAGACCGCTACCCGGTCGACACTCGGACGGTCACACGAAGGACGTCGTCCGGCCGCCCCGCGGTATTACACGCGATCACACAACTCACACATCCTGGACGGTCGCGCAGCGATTCTCGCCCGGAGGAAACTCTCGAATCGCGGTACGCAGCAGGATTATTCGCCCAAACAGGACGACCGCCGTATGCAGGTAGTTCGCATACGGCGGTCGTGAGGTCGGTTTCCGAGCCCTACTCGGAACTAGCGGCTCCGCACCAGCAGACGCAACGAACGTCGTGGATGGTTGGCGGCACCACCCCGGACGACCTGCGGCTGTCGAGTTCCAACCAAGCGGTCGAATTCGGCTGCGCTACCAGCCGGTTCGGGCAGCCGTCCCGCATTGAAGTCCGCGACCAGCTGCCGCACGGTTTCCTGTGCGCAGGACTTGTTGGTGCCGATAAAACCGGTCGGTCCCCGCTTGATCCACCCAGTGACATAGGCCCCGGACACCACCGCACCACCCGCGGCCTCCAACACCCGGCCGTCCAGATTCGGCACCACCCCGGCCCGCTCGTCGAACGGCAGCCCGGTCAGCGGCACACCCCGGTACCCCACCGAGGTGAGAACCAGTCCGGTATCCAGGGTTTCGGTCTGCTCGGTGGCCACGGCCCGCACCGCACCGTCGGCGTCGGCGACGAGTTCGTTGCGCACCAGCTCCATCCCGGTCACCCGGTCCACCCCGGTGAGCGCGGTGGGCGACGCCAGATACTTGAAGACGATGCGCTTGCGCCCGCCGGTCGGCCGCTCCGCCAGTCCGCGCAGCAGCTTCAGCTTCTGCTCGACCTTCTGCGGCGCGTCGGCCGGGGTCTCGGGAATCTCGCCCTCGACGACGATATCCACGTCGGCGCCCAGCAGACCCACGAATTCCGGCACGGTGAAGGCGGATTCGGCCGGACCGCGACGCCCGACGACCACTACCTCCTCGATCTTGCTGTGCCGCAGCGCCTGCAACGCCTTGGGCGAGACCTCGGTCCCGGCCAGCAGCTCCGGATCGGTGGTCAGCAGCCGCGCCACATCGAGGGCGACATTGCCGTTGCCGACGATGACCGCCCGCCGCTGGGACAGGTCGAAGTACCGATCGGCATGATCGGGATGCCCGTTGTACCAGGCCACGAACTCGGTGGCCGAGACGCTGCCCGGCAGCCCCTCGCCCGGAATGCCGAGCTTGCGGTCCGCGGAGGCACCCACCGCGTACACCACGGCGTGATGGTGCCGCAGCAGCTCCTCGTGCGAAATATGCTTGCCGATCTCGACATTCAGATACGAGCCGAAGCCCGGCTGCGCCGAGATGGTGTCGAAGAGCTTGGCGACCTGACGGGTCTTGGCGTGATCGGGCGCGACGCCGAAGCGGGCCAGACCGTACGGCGTGGACAGCCGGTCGAACACCGTCACCTGCACCCCGGCCTGGGTGAGCAGCTCGTCGGCGGCGTACATGGCCGACGGTCCGGAACCGATCACGGCCACCCGCAGCGGCTCCCGGCCGGGCTTCACCTCGGGCGCGGGAATGGGCCGCGCCAGCAGCGGCCGGGGCCGCTCCTGCCGGTAGAAGTCGGCGTTGATCTCGATGAACGGCTGCTGATCGGCGGTCAGCTTCTTGGAGGAGGTGATGGCGTCCACCGGACAGGCGGTGGCGCACGCGCCGCAGTCCACGCACGCCTTCGGGTCGACGTAGAGCATCTCCGCCGTCCGGAAGTCGGGCTCGTCGGGCGTGGGGTGGATGCAGTTGACCGGGCAGGCGTAGACGCAGGACGCGTCGCTGCAGCAGGACTGCGTGACGACGTACGGCATCTAGGCCACCTTGTTGCCGCGGAGGGGCTCCGAGCGGTAGCGGGAGGTGGGGCCGTCGATGCGCAGCAGCTTCCACACCGCCTTGGAGACCGGGTTCATCAGGCCGATCTCCTTGGCCAGGGCGCGCACGTCCACGAAGTAGTCGGCGAAGACCTGCTTGGCGTCGGAGGACCCGTAGAACAGCTCCTTGCGCACCTTCTCCGGGATGTCGAACTCCTGGAAGAACGCCTTGGGCGGGGTCGCGATGGAGCGGCCCAGAATCCACATGACGATCGGCATGGCGATGGAGAGCACGAAGCGCTGCGGCGCGCCCTGCTCGGGCACATGCTGCTTGAGGAATTCGTGCGCGAAGGAGATGTGACGGGCCTCCTCGGCGACGTGGATCGCCATGACGCCGCGCATGATCGGGTGCACGTCCTCGCCGGAGCGCAGGATCTGCTTCTGGATGTGGTCGATGGGCTCCTCGCCCGCGAGCACCGCCATGAAGAACAGGTTCGGGAACATGACCGCCACGGGTACGCCGAAGTGGCGCAGCTGGCGCACGAGCGGGCCCATGCCCGGTACGTCCATGCCGATGCGGTTCACCATCTCCTGGAACATCAGGGTGTGGTTGAGCTCTTCGGCCATCTCGTGGGTGCAGTACCGGAACTCGGGGTCACCGTTGGGCAGCGAGAAGGTGTGCTGCACCATGCCGCTGATCAGGATGGACTCGAACTGCAGGCCGACCTTGGCGACATTGGCCTGGCGGTACTTGCCGATGGCGATCTTCTGCTCATCGCTCAGCGCGCGGTACCAGGGGTGGCGACCCAGCGGGTCGGCGGACTCGGGCAGGATCCAGCGCTCGGGCTTGGTATTCGCGTCGAAGTCCGGGTTCTCCCAGTCGATGTCCTCGTAGGGGTCGAAGTGCTTGTTCACCGACCCTTCCGACAGCAGCAGCAGCTTCTGCGCGTATTCCTGAGCTTCCGCGACGATCGGGTCGTCGATGGGCGTTGTGGCTACGGACATCGTCGTCACAGCCTCTCCAGTTCAGTGTCGGTAACTGTGTCCCATGGTTACACCAAACAAGAGTTACGTCAATAATGCTGTCACGGATATCTGGTTACCCGCGAGTCGTGACCGGGGAGGATGCGCGCGAAACCGCGAAGAGACCCGCATCACAGCGCACGGAAGTATCCGTAACCCGAACCGCTCAGATGGCGGCGACGCGGGCCAGGCGGCGACGGAAGAGGCTGAAGCCGGGGTGTCGGTGGGTCGCGGCCTCGTGGTCGAGTTGGGCGTCGCGGGCCGCGATGGCCGCGCCGTCGGCAATGGTGCGTTCGGGGTCCTGCGCCACGATGACAGGGCGTGCCAGTTCGGCCGAGAGCACCTCGGCGACCTCGGGCGGGCGGGCCGCACCGCCCACGACCAGTACGCGGTCGACATCGGCCATGGTGACGTCGGCGATGCGCAGACCCCGGTAGACCAGGGTCAGGGAGCGGCGCACATGGCGGGCGCGCAGATCGCCGGCATCGGCGTCGGAGACGTGGGAGACGACCGAACCGCCGTGGCGCTTCAGATGCTGGGCGAGCATGCCGCCGAAGGCGCGACCGCCGTAGTCGGTCGAGCGCAACGGCTCCCCCACGATGGGATCGGCGGGCGCGCCCGCGCCCACGCGCACGAGGGTGACGGTGAGGCCGGAGCCGCCCAGGTCGTAGACGAGCGCCAGTCCCGGGGTGAGCGGTCCGCGTTCGGCGGCGAGCCAGGACACCGCGGCGAGGGGCTCGGCCAGCAGGGTGGCCCGGTCGAGCCCGACGCCCGCGAGCGCGGCACGCAGGTCGGCCACGTGATCGTCGGAGTACCCGGCCGGATGGGCCACCGTGACGGCGGTATCCGCGGCCGGAGCCTTCCCCAGCACCTCCTCGATCACGCTGTACGCCACGGTCGCCACCAGATCGGGTGCCGTGAGCGCGCGGTGGCCGACGCGCGCGGTCGGCGCGCCGCGCTGGGTCAGATCGGCGAATTCGGTGATGACGCGACCGTGTTTGGGTATCCGGCCGACGCGGGCATTGCCCGAACTGTCGAAGGTGAGGGTGGTCCGCCAGGTGACGGGGACCGCGCCGCGGCGACGGCCGGGCGGATTCTTGCCCGCACGGTCCGATGCCGTCGCGCACACCGTATTGACCGTGCCGATACTGAGACCAACGCCGAACACCATCAGTTCACCTCGATCGACGAGTCGTTGTTTCGCCAGTCACCATGACCCGACCCGTGTTTCAGGCAACCACCGCGCCGGATGCTTGCCAAGCAGAGGACACCCGGTTGTCCGCAGTTGCGCCTCCCGGTGACGGCACCGCCGGTGAGCGGGGGCTGGGTGACGCCACACCCGAGCGGACATCGAGATCGCGAGAAGTTTGCCCGAATCCCACGCGCCGGTCGGTCCGTGTTGATCTCGGCGCCACGAACCGCCCGCCCCCGCCGCGCCCGTGCTCGCGGACAACGAAAACCGCCCTCGCACCGGGTAATTCGGTGCGAGGGCGGCACGGGTCGGCGGGCACGGCGCTCAGTTGGTCGGCGCGATCAACTCCGACATGAGGGTCGAGACCAGCGTGTAGGCGAGATTGACCAGACTGGAGGCGATCCCGGTCTCCTGACTGTTCATGCCGAGCATCTTGGCCATCGGCCCCAGCAGCTGCACGGCGGTTTGCACCAGCGTCTTCAGCGAACCGGATTCCGACGGCTTCGTCTGGTCCGCCCCCGGCGTGGCCGGTGCCGTCGCCCCCGGACTCGGCTTCGCGTTCGGCAGTTGCGGTGCGGCCGGTGCCGCCTGATTCGGCTTGGCGGCCGCGGCGGGCACCTGCGGATTCGGCTGTGCGCCGGGAGCCTGCGGGGCGGCCGGAGTGCCGGCCGGAATCGGCACACCCTCCGAGATCGGCCGGATGCCGTTGCCGACCGCGTCGCCCGGAACCGCCTGCTGCGGCGCGGTCGCGTCGTCGTGGGCCACCGGTTGTGCCTGGAGCCGCACCGGCGCGCCCTCCGCCCGCGGTTCGTCCGGAGTTCCCGGCTGCACCGCGGGTTGCTCAGCGCCCGGGGCCGGGTCCGGCTCGATCGCCTGCGCGGGCTGCACCGGATAGGCGGGGACCTCCGGCGCCGGAGCGGGCGCCTGCGCCTGCACCTGTGGGTCCGGTTCCGGAACGGCCGCCTGCTGCGGCTCGGCCGGGCCCGGGTCCAGTCCGAGCAGGAAGGCCGCCAGGCCGGTGGTGATGGCCACCGCGTGGCGCAATTGCCCCTCGGGCGATTCGAGCAGTCGCGCGTCCTCGGGGTTCGCGCCATTGCCCATTTCGAGGAAGACGTCGGGCACATGGGTCAGCGCCGGTCCGGCGATATCGGCGCGGGTCTGCAGGCCCTCGTTCCCGCCGTAGGAGGCGATGGGGAAACCGGCGCGCACGTAGGCGTCGCGCATGGCCTGGCTGGCGGCCAGCCCGGGTCCGCCCTGCACCTCGGTGGCCTTGGCGTCGGGCACCGGTAGTTGCGGAACGATGAGGTGGAAGCCGCGCAGTTCGGCGGGTGCGCTGTCGGCGTGGATGCTCACCGCGACATCGGCACCGGACCGGTTGGCCGCGGCGGCGCGTTCGTCGATGCAGCCGCCCCAGCCGGTGTCGTCGGACCGGCTGAGCACGACCTCCGCACCCAGGCCCTCCAGCGAGGTCCGCACCAACTGCGCGACATTCCAGTTGATGGTGTGCTCGGGGACGCCGTTGACGGTGACCATGCCGGTGGTCTGACACGGTTTGGAGCCGCCGCGGCCGTCGGAGACCGGCCGGGCGATGTTCTGATTGTGATTGGGGCCCTGGTGTCCCGGATCCAGGAAGACGGTCTTCCCGGCGAGCTTCTGGGGCAGTTCGGATATCGCGGGGCTGTCGGGCGCGGGGTTGTCGGGCGCGGCCAGCGCGGTGGCCGGGACGAATCCGGCCACGGTGGTGATCGCCGCGGCCGTGACGGCAGTGCGAATACCAGCCTTGATGATGCTTGGCTTCATAAGCGGTGACGGCGATCCGGGCGGAACGCCCCTCCCTTCCCACTAGTAACACCAAACCCAATGGTTCACTCTCGCAACGCTGGTTATCTTATGGCAAGTGCCAGGCTGCGCCGTGATAGAACTGTTACCAGTGGTCAGGAGGTATTACACCGTCACGCCGACACGATGCGGTCGCCTTCCACCCGGATCGAGCGATCTTTCAGCGGACGTGCCGCCGGACCGCTGGCGACCGTGCCGTCCAACCGGAAGCTGCTGCCGTGGCACGGGCACTTGATCAGGCCGTCGGACACCTCGTTCACCGTGCATCCGGCGTGCGTGCAGGTCGAGGAGAAGCCCTGGAAGGTTCCGGCCGCGGCCTGCGTGATCACCACATCACCGGCGATGAGCCCGCCGCCCACCGGCACGTCGGCGGTCTTGGCCAATTCGGCCGGGGGCTGCCCGTCCACCCGCTCCTCCGGCGCGCCCGAATCGGCCTGGTCGCCGCCGTAGCTGGAACAGGCGGCCAGGGTCACGGCCGCCGCGGCCACGCCCACACCGGCCAGTGCGGTGCGGCGGTCCAGCCGCGGGCCGCCGGGCTCGGCGTCGGGCGTCGAGTTGTCATTGTCGTGGGTCATGGATTCACTCCTGTTCGCAGGGGGCCGACGAGACGACCGCTCACGGTTATCGACGTACGGGCGGGCCGCCGGGTTCACGCGCCGAAGCCCTTGACCCGGAAGTACCAGACCGCCGAGCTGAACCACAGCCCCACGAATCCGGTGAACAGCAACCCACCCGCGACCGGAATCACCCAGCCGGGTAACCCTTTTCGGGTGAGCAGCAGCATCTTGGTGACGAAGATGCCGTAGACCAGGCAACCGAGCAGCGAGTGCACCAGCACCCGGGTGTCGAAGGTGGCGAAACCGAAGGCGTAGAGACAGTGCACCGCGACCGGCAGGCTGATCAGCACCGCCAGGCGACCCGACCAGACGTGCCAGAACGAGGCCCACCGGCCGGGCCGGACCTTCGGCAGCAGGCCGTACATGGCCAGGGCGCTGATGTCCTGCCCGACGGCCAGCACCACCACCGCGGTGGCGAGCCAGGATTTCACCGCGCCCGGGCTGGAGAATCCGGCCAGGCTCACGGCGGTGCCCGCCGGGGTGTGCACGGCACCGTAGACACCGAGCGCGACGGCGGTGGCCGCGCCCGCGAGCACGATCAGGGCGATGGCCGAAGCCGTTGCGCTGCCGCCGGTTTCGCGGGCCGGAGGCTCAGAAGTCGTCGTCATCGCCGGTCACCTTTCGGGCGTCGGGGGCCAGGCTCGGGGCGGGTGAGGTGGTCCCGTCGGCATTGCGGCGCACACCCGTGACCGAGCCGTCGGGGGCGACCACCCAGCTGTCGCGCGCGCCCGCGCCGCGGTCGATGTAGATGCCCGCCGGATCGCGCACGGCGGGTGCGGTGAATTCCCAGCTGCGCTCCCCCATGGTCAGCACCCCGGTGAGGGCACCGTCGAGGAGGGCGGCCTCGATTCGGGATTCCTTGCCCGACAGCTCGGTTCGCCCGGCGGCGGCGTCGCCGCGCAGCCAGCTCTCGACGCTCGCGCCGTCGCAGACATAGGCGACGGAGCGAGCGCCGGCGACCGTCACCGACAGGGTGAGCGGACGCCCCTCGGTCGCGATGGTGGTCACGTAGTCGGCCTGAGCCGGGAACGGCGTCACACTGGCCGTGGGGGTCGCGG
>NZ_JASCXP010000319.1:0-8843 GCF_030010695.1 Nocardia sp. CC201C | reverse complement strand
GGTCGGCGGTGTCGAGAATGCGCCGGGCCCGCAGCGGCATGGAGTCCGGGTAGCGGTGTTTGGAATGACTCGCCAATTCCGCCTCCACCAGTTCGCGCGGTCCCGCCGTACCGGCGCCGAGTCGGGTGGTCTGTAGTCGCTGCAGCGCGTCGGCGGCCTCGCGCACCGCCTGCCGCATGGTGAATTCCGCCTCGCCCAAGGGCATATCGGGTTCGGCGGTCGGCGGTATGGGGGTCGCGTAGACGGTCCACCGCAGGGTGTCGTCGTCGGACCACGTCGGCACCAGGCCGGTGCCGTGGCCGCCCGGCGCGCCCAAGAGCAGCCCCTCGCCGACCTCCATTGCGGCGGACGCGAATTCGGTACCGCTCGGCAGGCCGCGCACATCGCCGGGGACCGGCAGCACCAGCCGCGCCCGTGCGCTCGGGCCGGCCACGGCTTCCCGAATCAACTTGAGCAGCACCATGATTCCGGCGCCGTGCGCGTCGAGCGAGTCGTCGGACGCCCAGGGCAGCCCGGTGTGACCGCCCGTGACGGGGTCCCCGGCGGCCACGGTCTGCCGGGGCGCCCAGGCGCGCAGCGCGTCCAGCACGTCGTCGGGGGCGCTGTGCCCGGCCAGCCAGGAGCCTGCCCAGACCGTCAGCGTGGCGCTCGGGGTACTCATTCTTCGAGGATAACTGGAGGGCTGCGGACCGGGCGCGCGGAGCGGGAAGCCCGGTGGGCGGCCGAGGTCCGGGAGCGGCGGGCATGGCCACCGCACGCCGGAGATCCGACAGCGCACTCGGCGTTGAGGCGCGAGCGCGCATGACACGGTTGTGGCGTGCGATGGCCTTCGACGACCGCGGGTTCCGGTCGACGAGCGGTACCCGACGGCGTAGTGCGGTGCCAGGTGTCCGGCGGTGCGGGTGTTATCACGTCGTACGGCGGTTCGTGGCCATAGGTGGCCAGGCGGCGGGGCACGCCGCAGGGCGCGCCCGGCGAAGGCTGCTGTGTCGCGCGGTCCTAGGCGGGTTCGGTGACGAAGTCGATGAGTCGTTCGACGGCGCCGATGAGCGGACTCTCCAGATCGCGAAAACCGTTGACCGCGTTGTACACCCGCCGCCACCCGTCCTGCGGTGTACCCCAGCCGAGCCGGGTGCAGACGCCCGTCTTCCAATCCTCGCCCCGCGGCACCCGCGGCCATTCGCGAATGCCCAGCGCGGCGGGCCGCACCGCCTCCCACACGTCCACGTACGGGTGTCCGGTGACGAGGACGTGCTCGCCGAGCCCGGTGGTGAGGCCGGTCTCCTTGGAACCGGTTACCAGGTGGTCGACCAGGACGCCGACCCGGCGACCCGGCCCCGGGCCGAACTCGCCCAGCCGCTGCGCGAGATTGTCCAGCCCCTCCAGATGCTCGACCACCACGCCCTCGACCCGCAGGTCGTGCCCCCACACCCGTTCCACGAGGGCGGCGTCGTGCACGCCCTCCACCCAGATCCGGCTGGCCCGCGCCACCCGGGCGCGCAGCCCGTCCACCCGGGTGGACCCGGAGGCGGACCGCGTGGGCTGCCGGGGCGCGGTGGCCGCGGGTTTCACCAGGGTCACCGGCCGACCGTCGATGAGGAAGGCCGCCTCGCGCAGCGCGAACAGCCGTACCCGACCGGCGCGGTCCTCCAGCTTCACGAACTCGCCGTCGTAGCTGCGGTCGAAACCCACTACGGCACCGCAGAATCCGGTGGCAGCGTCCTCGGCGACGAGATCGCGTTCGGCCACCACCTTCGGCACCTCGCGCCGCTGCTTCCGGGTATGGCCCGAGTAGATGTCACCGCCGTACATGTCACGCCCGCTCACCGCATAGAAGCTACCGGTCCGAGCGTGCCGCGCGAGGCAGCGACCCGCGTCCTACGGGAGTGAACCGCGACACCGGCCGCGCCGCGACACCGCACCCTGCGGCGACACCGCGCCGTCGCGCGATATCGGCTGCGCTGGGATGCCGGCTGCGCTGGGATGCCGGCTGCGTCGGGATACCGCGCCGTGCCGCCACACCAGCTGGGCCGCGATACCGGCCGTGCCGCGGACCGGTTGGGTGTGCGGGTCCTCGACGCCGGTGAGGGATCACGCACCGGTATCAGGTCACGTTCGGATTCGATCTCCGCCGACGTAGCGGTAAAAGCACTAGGGTGGAGGCGTGGCCGCAATCATTTGGCTGGTCGCGGGATTGCTTCTCGCGGCGGCGGAGGTACTGGTCGGGGATCTGACCCTGCTCATGTTGGGAAGTGCCGCGCTGGTGACGGCCGGCGTGAGCGGGCTGACGGACACCTCCCTGATCGTCGACGCGGTGGTGTTCGGCATCTCCGCCGTCGCGCTCATGCTGGTGGTCCGTCCGGTTCTGTTGCGCCGCTACGCGGTTCGCCCCGCCAAGCCCATGGGTATGGAGGCGCTGCCGGGCAAGACGGCGCGGGTGCTGGAGCCCGTCGACGAGCACGGCGGGCGGGTCAAACTGGAGGGCGAGGTGTGGAGCGCCCGGCCGCTCGACCCGTCCGATCGTTACGAGGAAGGCGCGACCGTCTACGTCGCGGAGATCGACGGCGCGACCGCCGTCGTGTGGAAAGGGCCGTAAATTATGGCTGTACTCATCGTTGCCGCCGTACTCGTCCTGCTGGTCGTGGTGGTGGTGTTCAAATCGGTGGCGTTGGTGCCGCAGGCGGAGGCCGCCGTCATCGAACGCCTCGGCCGCTACTCCCGCACCGTGTCCGGTCAGCTGACCTTCCTGGTGCCGTTCGCCGATCGCATTCGCGCCAAGGTGGATCTGCGCGAGCGGGTGGTGTCCTTCCCGCCGCAGCCGGTGATCACGCAGGACAACCTGACCGTGCAGATCGACTCGGTGGTGTACTTCCAGGTCACCACCCCGCAGGCCGCGGTCTACGAGATCTCGAATTACATTGCCGCCGTTGAACAGTTGACGGTGACGACGCTGCGCAACGTGGTCGGTGGCATGACGCTGGAGGAGACGCTCACCTCCCGTGACTTCATCAACAGCCAGCTGCGCGGCGTGCTCGACGAGGCCACCGGCCGCTGGGGGCTGCGGGTCTCGCGCGTCGAACTGAAGGCCATCGATCCGCCGCCGTCGATTCAGGAGTCGATGGAGAAGCAGATGAAGGCCGACCGCGAGAAGCGCGCCATGATTCTCACCGCGGAAGGTCAGCGGGAGGCGTCGATCAAGACCGCCGAAGGTCAGAAGCAGGCGCAGATCCTGTCCGCCGAGGGCTCCAAGCAATCGGCGATCCTGTCCGCCGAGGGTGAACGGCAGGGCCGCATCCTGCGCGCCCAGGGTGAGCGCGCCGCCGCCTATCTGCAGGCGCAGGGCCAGGCCAAGGCCATCGAGAAGGTGTTCGCGGCCATCAAGTCCGGCAAGCCGACGCCGGAGCTGCTGGCCTACCAGTACATGCAGACCCTGCCCCTGGTCGCGCGCGGGGACGCCAACAAGGTGTGGATGGTGCCCAGCGACTTCGGCAAGGCCCTGGAGGGCTTCGCCCGCAACTTCGCCACCCAGGGTGAGGACGGCGTCTTCCGCTACGAACCGGCCCCAGACGGAGACACCGGCGAACGTCCCGAGGACGATTCCGACGAGGTCGCCGACTGGTTCGATATGGCCACCGACCCGGCCGCCGAACGCGCGGTCCGCGCCGCCGAGGCCGATGCCCGGCAGCCGGTGGAGGATCCCACCGCCGCCGCACTGGGTCGCCAGCGCGACGCGGGTCAGCGCGACTCCGGTCAGCGCGGTCTCCCCGACCCGTCGCACCAGGTGTCCTACCCGCAGCAGCCGACCTACTACGACCCGCAGCGCCCGGGCCCCCAACAGCCCGGCCCGCAACAACACTGAGCACCGGCTCGAGGAGCGGCGACCATCCCACGTGGCCGCTCCGCTCGCATCCGCGGTGACCGGCTTCGCGGTCGGGGCCGAAGGGGCATCTCGCGCGCAGAACGCGCGGCGTCGCGCGCTGTACTTGCCGTGTGTGACTCGGCGTGCGTTCGCGTCGGGTGCCCTTTCGGTCGGTGTTCCGGGACAGCGGGGTGCGAGCCGACCTTTGACAGTGCGCCGCACCGGTGGTGACGATGGTGGGGTGGCCGATCGCATCCCGACCAGCCGGATCGCTCGCGCCCACCGACTCGGTCGGGCGGTGGCGCGAGAGGTGCTGCGCGACACCGGGGTTCGGCTGTCCATGGTGGGGCGGTCGGAGGAGTTGCGGGCGCGGCTGGCGGAGAAGCAGACGCTGCGGGCCGCCGATCAGCTGTTCACGATTCTCGGCGGGATGAAGGGCGCGGCCATGAAGGTCGGGCAGACCATGTCGCTGCTCGACCTGGACATGTTCCCGGAATCGCACCGGGAGCGTTTCCGGGAACGCCTCGCGGATCTGTGCGATCAAGCGCCGCGCATGCCCTTCCCACAGCTGCGTTCGGTACTGGAGGCCGACCTCGGGCCGATGCGGGAGGTGTTCGCCGAGTTCGACACCGAGCCGCTGGCGGCCGCGTCCATCGGCCAGGTCTATCGCGCGACGCTGCGGGACGGCCGCGCGGTGGCGGTGAAGGTGCAGTACCCGGGCATCGAGGAGGCCGTGCGCGCCGACCTGGAGAATCTACGGCTGTTCGCCGCCTTCTGGCGGCCCATGCTGCCCGCCCTCGCCGATTCCCGGGTGCTCGAGGAAGTCTCGCTCGCCATCACCGGCGAGCTGGACTACCTGGCCGAGGCGCGGGCACAGCGGCATATGGCCCATCGCTACCGCGATCACACCCTCGTACACGTGCCCGATGTCGTCGCACCCCTGTGCACTCGCCGGGTGCTGGTCAGCGACCTCGTGGACGGCCGGCCCTTCGTGACGGGGGCGGAACTGCCCGCGTCGCACCGCGAACGCATCGCCGAGATCGTCTACCGCTTCTATGTCGGCTCCCTCTACCGCGACAACGAGTACTGCGGCGACCCGCACCCGGGCAATGTCCTGCTCGGCGCGGACGGGCGCGTGGCATTCGTCGACTTCGGGCTGTTCCACCGCATGCGTCCCGAATACGTGCGCTTCGAAATCGACTGCGTCCGCGCCGCCGTCGAAGGACGGGCGGAGGATCTGCGCACCCTGCTGGTGCGCCGCGGCGTCATCGACCCGACCACGCCCGTCCCCGCCGAGGAATGCCTGGAGTACATCGCCGCGACCGCGTGGTGGAGTCTGGTCGACGACGAGGTCACGGTGACCGGCGATATCGCCACCACCGCCTTCGCCCGCGCCGTCGACCCCCGCGCCGACGCCGTCGTGCAACGCGTCGACAACCTGCCCGCCGAACACCTGTTCTCCCGCCGCGCCGAACTCATGACCTTCGGCACCATCGGCAGCCTGACCGCCACCAACAACTGGCACCGCATCGCCCGCGAGTGGATCTACGGTGACCCGCCGATCACCGCCGTCGGCCGTGAGTTCGCCCGGCACCGTGCCGAATCCCCCACGGATCCGTCGCCGGGTAGTGGTGCGTGAGCGGCGTCGGATCTCACCACAGCACCGCGTGGTGGCGTAGCGCGTCGATCACGAGGACGGCTCCGAAGATCAGGAAGAGCACCCGCACCGACGCCGGGCCGAACCGGCGCATGCCCCGGACGAGGCTCCGGTGGAACCGCCGGGCCCGCGCGGTCTCGCGGGTGGCGGTGAGCAGGACCAGCGCCGGCGGCAGCAGCGCGATGGCGCAGTATCCGATGATGATCAGCGGCCACAGCGCGGGTCTGGGGTCGCGTGCCGAGAGCATGGCCAGGGCCGCCAGATAGGGCACCGCCGTGGGGGCCTGCCCGAGACCGATGGCGATCCCCGCCAGCCCGAGCAGCCACGGCCGTCGCCGCGCCTCCAGCGCCCACGTCGGCACCGTCGCCGTCGTACTCCCGGAGATACGGACGGCCCCGAGTGCCAGCAGTACGATTCCCGCGATCAGCTCACCCCAGTACCGCAGCGTCGGCGTCACCGTGAAATCCACCAGGTCGGTGACGAAGCTCAACCCCAGTACCGTGCAGATGCCGAAAGTCGTTGTGACGGCGAAGACTCCGGCGAGGAAGCTGAGCACCCCGGGCACCGGCGAGCGCCGACCGAGCCGACTGTCGTAGATCACCGCCGTGGTGACGCCGACCATCAGCACGTCGAGCGAGTCCAGGAACGCGAAGCCCGCGAGGACCAGTAAAAAGATCAACATGTCCACATCGACGATACGGACGATCCCCGCCCAGCCCGCCGCGGCGACCCGGCACGGTTCAGGTGTGCTGGAAGCGCACCTCCGGACAGGCCGGGTGCGGGCCGTCCAGTAGCGGCTGTGCGACACCGAGCAGATGCCGATCGAAGAAGGCGCGGACGTAAGCGCGGGTGAGCTCCACCGCACGCGGCCCGGAGAGGGTGCTCGTCGTGGGCAGGCCGAGCAGGTCGGCCCCGCCGCCCAACTGCTCGACCAGCACGGGGCTGTCACTGAAGGTGAAGTGATCGGAACCGGTGACGGTCAGCCACCGCTTCCAGCCGTGCAGTGCCGCCCACATGGCGTCCCAGGTGGTGTCGGCACCGCCGGGCCGGTGCGTCTCGTCATCGGTGCCGAGCATCAGGAAGGCGCGGTCGCCGAACCCGTCCGCGGGCGCAGCACCGAAGAACGCGCCGTCCATATTCGCTCCGGCGCGCACCCATGGATCCCGCGCCATGGCCGCGGCGGCCGCGGCACCGCCGATGGAATGGCCCGCCATACCGATCCGGCTCGCGGCCACGTACCGGGCCGGTGGCCACGACGGCGCGGTCGCGGCCAACCGATCGAGCAGGAAGGACACATCGGCCGCCCGTGCCGCGGTGAGGGTGTCGAGCGTGCCCGGGGCGTCCACCGTCTCGCAGACCACGCAGGTGGCGATCCGTCCGTCCGGGAGTTCGGTTCCGGACGCCTCGTTGACGTGGTCGACCGCCGCGACCACATAGCCGTGCGAGGCGAGGTCCTCCGCGAGGGCGGTGAGGGTGTAGCGGGGTGCGCCGAATCCGGGCGACAGCACGACCAGCGGGTGGGAACCGTCGACCGGTGTGGCATCGGCGGCGCTGTTGGTACGGGTGGCGCCGAGCAGCCGGGCGGCCTCCGGGTCCGCGGGCGCGCCCTCGCGGCGCAGCAGCAACTCAGCTTCCCCGGGGGTCGCGTACGGTGCGGGCGTGCCGGTTCCGGGCTGCGCCGGGTAATACACGCTGACCATGAGCTCACGGTCGCGCTCCGGCGTCCAGGGGTCACGGCGGGTTGCGTCGACGAGGTGGTGCACGGTACGCCCGACGGTGAAATGACCTGTGGGAGCGGGCAATCGCGGCGCGGACCCGGTGGCGGAGGTCGGCTGTTCGACGGTGGGAGCCGAACCGCAGGCGGCCAGCGCGACCAGCGCGACCAGTATGGCGACGGTGCGACGCGAAGTCTCGCGCACCGATTCTGTCTTGATCACCGATTCGAGGCTAGGCAGAGGGCAGGCGCCGCACATCGACCCGCGGTGGTAGTGGGTGACGGGGTACTCCTCAGGGAGGTGTCGGGGTGATGTCCACCCGCGGTGCCGGTGCGGATCATCCGCTGGTGCGACGACAGTCCAGGATCGGATTCGTACTGTCGCAGCTGTCGATCGGACGTGACGGTGAGGAGATACGACCATGGTGGGTAGGCGCAGGCGGGCGGCGGCGGTCGCGGCGGCCATGGCGATCCTCTGCGCGGGATGCGCTCGGTCCGAACCGGATTCGTCCGATCCGGCCGCATCCCGACTGTGGGGATATCTCGCCCTCGACGGCGGTGAACGCATCCGATACTCGGTGCTGCTGCCCGGCGGCGGCGGGCCGCATCCGGTGTTGGTGGAGTACGACGGCTACAGCGCCGGTTCCGATCCCGATATCGGAAGGGATTGGCTCGCCGAGGGTTACGCGATCGTCGGGGTGAACGTTCCCGGCACCGGCTGTTCGACCGGCGTGAACCACATCTTCGACGAGACCGTCGGCGCGGCCGGTGCCGCCGCTGTGGAATGGGCGGCGCGGCAGCCGTGGTCGAACGGCCGCGTCGGCATGATCGGCTACTCCTACTCCGGCTACAACCAGCTGTGGACCGCCGCGCAGCGCCCCGAGGGTCTGCGGGCGATCACGCCGAGCAAGAACGTCGCCGATCCCTACCGTGATGTCGGCTATCCGGGCGGCATCCAGAACGTCGGCTTCCCGGCCGACTGGTGGAACGGTTTCGCGGGCACCTGGCAGCACGCCGCCCGGCAGGCCGAACTGCTCGACGGCGACACCGAATGCGCGGCCGTCGCCGCCGCGAACACCGCCAACGCGCGGCGACCCGATATCGATATCACCGAATGGCTCGACAACGACCCGTACTTCGGCGACCGCTACGCGAGCAAGAGCGCGTATCTGCACACCGGCCGCATCGAGGTACCGGCGCTGGGTACCCAATCCTGGCAGGACGAGCAGGTCGGGCCGCGGGCCGGATACTACGAGGAGACAATGGATCCGGAGCGGATGTGGTTGATCAGCTCCAACGGCGACCACCACACCGACCTCACCGCACCGGACATCCACGCCGTGCTGAAACGATTCCTGGCTCACTTCGTCAAGGGCGAGGACAACGGATTCGATCGCGAGCCGCACGTGCGCTTGTTCCAGGAGATGCAGGTCGCCGCCGACGGTGAGAAGCCCCGGCTGACACCGACATCGGTCGCCGAGTTCGACCGGCTGCCGGTCCCGGTGACACCGATGCGGCTGTGGCTCCAGCCGGACGGGCGGCTCGACGCCACGCCACCGGCCCTGCCCGGCGCGTCCGCGCGCTACCGCTATCCGGACGCCGGGGCCGCCGTG
>NZ_JASCXP010000318.1:0-8882 GCF_030010695.1 Nocardia sp. CC201C | reverse complement strand
GACGCAGCGCCCGGCCGCCGGCGGCCCCGGCAGCCGGCAGTCGCCAACCCCCGCGGTTCGCGACTGCTCCGATCAGGGAGTGAGCCTGCGCCGCCGCGAGACCCGTCCCGCTGTCCGTTGCCGTCGCAGGTAGTGGACAGCGGGCGGTGCGGTGCGCGGACCGCCGAAACCACCGCGCTGCGGCAGCGCCTAAACCACCGCGCTGCGGCAGCGCCGGAATCTCAGCGCTGCCGCAGCATCCGGCCCGCCGCGTCGACGGCCGGTCCGGAACTGTTGGCGTCGTAGACGAAGACCGCGAAGGCGAGGTCGCCGTCGATGGCGACGAACCAGCCGTGGGCGTGGGTGTCGTCGATGAATTCGGCGGTGCCGGTCTTGCCGAGCAGGCCGGGGATGTCGCGCAGTTGGGTGGCGGTGCCGTCGGTGATCGTTTCGCGCATCATGGTTTTCACCTGGTCGGCGATACCGGCCGGGAGTGCGGGCGGGGTGCGGTCGGGGGTGCCGGGCTGTCCCGCGACCAGGGTGGGGGCGGGGACGGAACCGTGCGCGAGGGCGGCGGCGACCAACGCCATGCCGAACGGGGAGGCGGTGACCTTGCCTTGGCCGATGCCCTCCTCGACGCGCAGGGCGGGGGTGTCGGCGGTGGGGACCGAGCCGGTGACGGTGGTCAGGCCGGGGGTGACGTAGTCGATGCCCAGACCCAGTTGGGCGGCGGCGGTGGTGAGGGCGTCCGGGGGCAGATCGACGGCCAGTCGGCCCATGGTGGTGTTGCAGGAGCGGGCGAAGGCGGTGTGCAGCGGGACCTCGCCGAGGTCGAAGTTGTTGTCGTTGGGGATGCGGCGGCCCTCGATGTTCGCCGAACCCGGACAGGCGACAATACTGTCGGGGGTGACCGATCCGGCCTGCAGCGCCGCGGACACCGTCACCGTTTTGAAGGTCGAGCCGGGCGGGTACAGGCCGGTCAACGCGATGGGTCCTTCCGCGTCGGCGGCCGAATTCTGTGCCACGGCGACCACATTCCCGGTCGAGGGCTGCAAGGCCACGATGGCGGCCGGTTGCGTGATGGGTGTGAGCGCCGCTTCCGCCGCGCGTTGCAGACCGAGGTCGAGGGTGGTGCGGATATCGGTGGTGGGCTGCGGGTCCTGGCCCGCGACCCGCTCGGTGCCCTGCGGGGTGCGGGCGCGCACCGCCCAGCCCGCCGCGGCGTCGGCCTGCTGCTGCCACAGCTCCGACAGCCCGGACAGGGTGGGGGAGGCCAGGTCCCGGTCGGTGGTCAGCAGGCGGGTCTGCGGTGCCAGGGTGACATTCGGCAGGGCCGTCAGCGCGTCCCGGATCGGGGCGAGGTCGGATTCCCGCAGAGTGATCGCCGTGACCGGGTTACCTTGTGCCGCATCGATTTCCGATTGCAGCGCCGGCGCGGTGATGCCGGGGGCGATGGGGGACAGTAGATTCGCCACCGCGGCGGTGTCCACTCCGGGCGAGAGATTCACCAGGGTCACCACCTGCTGCGTCATCAGCTCCCCGCCGGTGCTGTCGAGCACCCGCGCGGGATCCGGATAGACCGGGCTGTAGCTCAGCGGTCCGGTGTCCAGTCCCGGTGCGACGGCGGCCGGATCCCAGGCGACCTTGACCCCGTCACCGGTGTCGGCGGCCTTGCCGGTGGTGGTGTAACTCCACTCGTTCGCACCGAGCTTCCAGGTCGCGGCGAGCGTGAACGTCCCGGCGTCGGTGTCGACCCCGCGCACCTCGAACCGCGCATCGGTGCCGAGCCCGTCGTAGAGCGCGCCGAGGGCGGCCGCGGCCTGCGTCGGATCGGTGGTGACCGCGGCCGCCGCGCTCGGATCGTCATTGGTGAGCGCGTCGGCGAAGCTGGTCGCGACGGAGGTCATCCGTTCGGTGGTGTCGTCGTCGAAGAGCCCGCATCCGGTCAACGTCAGGGTGGGGACGGCGAACAGCGCGAATAGTCGTGTCCTGGTCAGCACTGAGCCGACCCTACCCGCCGATGCCGGTCGAGCCGGGCAGGCCGCGTCCGGAATTCGCTGTCCCGCGGACGACGGGGCGGACGGTGGGATGGAATGCCGGTGGGAATGCTTTCGACGGAGATATTCTCAGTGGCGGGAGCCCGCTAGGCTGCGGAGTATGCGCTTCGGGCGGGGTTTCACGTGTTCATCAGCAGCGCCTTGATCGATTTGTGCAGGGGAATTCGCGATCGTGTGTTGAAGCTCCGCGAGGCCGGTGAGGCCTTTTCGGACACCTCTCGACAGGTCGGTGGCGATGGACCACACGACGCGGTCGACGCGATCGTGCGCGAAGACCGCGAAATCGGACCGATGGTCGCGGCGACCGTGAAAGCGGACCACGAGCCGTCCACGGCATCGCCGGGGCCATCGGACCACAGCGAATCTGCGCCCGGATATTCGATACCCGGGAGCATTACCCGGGGGCGCGACCTCATCGACGATCTCGACTATCGCGCGCTCGATCGCGCGGGATACGGCACCAACCACGGCGGGCGTGCGTTGGGTGAGGTGAACCGACGCCAGGGGTTCGACGGCCCGCCCACCCTGGTGTCCCGCGAGGAGTTGGACCAGATCGTCGCGGCGGGAGGTGTCGAGTTGTTCCGCGGCGTATCGGACCCGCGTTTCGTCGCGGAGTTCAAATCGGGCTCGTACTTTCCCGGCACCGGACAATACGGGGAGGGTACTTATGCGACGCCGGACGTGGGAATGGCGCTGCGCTATGCGGACCACCGGTCGGAAACATTGTTGAGGATGGCGCTGAAGCCCGACGCGAAGGTCGTGGACTACCTCGACCTGTACCACGAGCAGCAAGCGGAATTGCGGTCGATCAGCGAGAAGATGGAGGAGCTTCGGAGGGCGGAACGGCCGCACGACGCGTCGGAAAGAGAAGAGGAACTGGAATCACGGTATTGGCAGGTGTATGACCGCGGGAAGTTCGCCGCCATCAAAGGCTATGATGCCTTTTCTGTCGGCGGCACCGAAGAGGCGGGCGTCCGCCAGGAATGGATTATCCTGAATCGCACCGCACTGGCGGTCGAGCGATAGGTCCGTCGCTACGGTTGTCCGACGATCAGGCGGGTCCCGTTGGCCAGCAGTGTCGTCGCGGTGAGACCGAACATGGTGTGGAAGCTATCGCTGAAGTGACTCGGCGACGCGAATCCGGCGTCACTGGCCGCGGTGGTGAGGTCGTATCCTCGTTCGACGGCGGCCGCGACCCGCATCATGCGTGACCACAGCCGGTAGCGGCGCAGGCTGGTGCCGGTCTGGGCGGAGAACAGGTGCAGGAACCGTGAGGTGGACAGGCCGACCTCGGTGGCGAGGGCGGGCGCGCCGAGCGTTCCGGCCGGATCGGCGCGGATCGTCCGGACCGTAGCGCGGATGCGGGCGTCGGTGATCGCCGGTGTGTCAGTGTCGGCGATGCGGCGCAGCAGCGCGGCGGGGTCGAGCGGATTCGCCTGCCGCATCTGGTCGATGAGCGCCGATTCGTGACGGTGGGTGAGCCCGATCGCGCCCAGTGTGTCGGTCGTGCACCGTTCGACGCCGCTCAGGAGCGTCGGTTCGAGGTAGCAGAACAGCATCCGCCCCGACTCCGCCACCACCTGATGCCGCGTGCGGGCCGGAATGAACGCGCTGCGCACCGTGCGCTGGTCGGCGTCGACCCGCACCGTGAACGGCGCGTCGATCCCGACCGCGACGCAGTGCACCGACCCCGAATGCGGATCCAATCGCAGCGACGGCCCCAGATACGCGGCGTACCCGGATCGGATCCAGATCGTCGCCACTTCGCCCGGACAGCACGTTTCCGGAAGTGCGACCCTGTCCATGCCCGTGATCATCGCATGTGACATTCCACGCGAAAGGGTCCCGCCCGTGCACACAGCCGTTGTTCTGGTCATCGCCGCCGCGTTTCTCGCCATGGGCGGTTACGCGCTGGTGGCTCCCGCCGCCATCGCTCGTCCCTTCGGCACCCGCGTCGACACTCCCGACGGCCGTTCCGAGATCCGGGCCGTCTACGGCGGTTTCGGTCTCGCCGTGGCGGTCATGCTGGCTCTCGCGGCCTTCGGTCCCGGCGGCTTGCGCGATGGTGTCATCGCCACCACCGCCGCGGCCCTGGCCGGCATGGCGGTGGGTCGGCTCATCTCCCGCCTGGTGGACCAGCCGGTGCCGTTCTATCCGGTTTGGCTGTTCTTCTGGATCGAAACGATCGCTGCCGCAGTGCTTTTCGCGATGCTCCCGTGAGGCGGCTACTCGCTGTTCCGGCGGGCCTTGCTCGGCTGCACCCGCGGGGGTTCGTTGGGCATCTTCGGATACACCGGGGGCCAGGGTGCGTCCATGAGGCCGTCGGCCATATCGCGCTCGGACATCTCGAGCAGCGGGGCGAGGGATTGCGGGGTGCGGTCGGCCCAGGGGTCGCCGTGGCGGGCGACGCGGTCGGGGACGGTGGCGATGGTCAGATCGTCGGGGACGACGGTGTCCAGATCCGACCAGGCGATGGGGGTGGAGACCTGCGCGCCGACCTTGGGGCGCACGCACCAGGCGCCGAAAACCGTTTTGTGCGGGGCATTCTGGTTGAAGTCGACGAAGACGCGGCTGCCGCGCTGCTCCTTCCACCACTGGGCGGTGATGCGGTCGGGGTGGCGGCGTTCCAGCTCGCGGGCCAGGGCGACGGCGGCGGCGCGCACCTGGTAGCCGTCCCAGCGCGGTTCCAGCAGGGCGTACAGGTGCAGGCCGCGCGAGCCGGAGGTCTTGACGCGCACGTCGATGCCGAGTTCCTCGCACAGGTCGCGGGTGGCCAGCGCGGCCGCGCGCAGGTCGTCGAAACCGATACCGGGGGAGGGATCGAGGTCGATGCGCAGTTCGTCGGTGATGCCGGTGGGCGGCAGTTCGTTGCCGTCGGCGTCGAAGACCGGCGGTGCGGTGCCGGCCGCCTCCGCGCCCGCGTGGGTGGGCCACACGTGGAAGCCCAGGCAGCCCAGATTGACCGCCCACAGGATGTGCGCGAGGTCGGCGGCCACCAGGGCGTCGCTGGTGGTGCCGTTGGGGGTGGACACGACGGTGGTCCGCAACCAGTCGGGCACCGAGGCGGGCACGCGCTTCTGGAACCAGGATTTGCCGCTCGCTCCGTCCGGATACCGCTCCAGCAGTACCGGCCGGTCCTTGATGGTGTTCATGATCGGGTCGGCGACGGCCTGGTAGTAGCGCACCAGGTCGAGTTTGGTGTCGCCGCGTTTGCTGAAGTAGATCTTGTCCGGATTGGTGATGGTGACGGTGTGCCCGTTCGCCTCGATCTCGACGGAACCGCTCACGACCGTGCTCCCTTGCCGGCTTTCGCCTCGGTGAAGATATCGGCCAGTTCGGCGGGCGCGACCTCGTCGAGCTGGGCGTAGGTACAGGATTCGGGGGCGCGGTCGGTGCGGAAGCGCACCAGCCGCCCGCCGTGCCGCAGCCGCCCGGACATGACGTGCTCGTAGCGCACCTCGCCGACCAGTTCCGGGCGCAGCGGCTCCCAGGACAGGTCCTTGCCGCCGGTCCAGCGGCTGACCCCGCCCGGCATCTTGCCCTCGGCCTTGGCCTGTGCGGCCGCGTCGGCCCACTCCCGCCACGGGTGGTTCTCCAGGGCGTTCGTGCGCAGCGGCTCCAGTTCAGTCACGAGTTCCTTGCGGCGGGCGGCGGTGAAACTGCTGGCCACGCCGACGTGGTGCAGGTGGCCGTCGTCGTCGAACAGGCCCAGCAGCAGCGAGCCGACGCCTTCGCCGTCCTTGTGCCAGCGGAATCCGGCGATCACACAGTCGGCGGTGCGTTCGTGCTTGACCTTCAGCATGACCCGCTTGTCCTGGAGGTACGGCAGATCCTTGGCCTTGACCATCACGCCGTCGAACCCCGCGCCCTCGAACCGCGTGAACCAGTCCCGCGCCTGTTCCGGATCGTCGCTGATGGGGGTGAGATGGGTGCGGGAGAAGCCGCCGTCGAGCACGGTCTCCAGCAGTCGCCGCCGCTGTTCGAACGGTTCCTCGGTGAGATCCCGGTCCCCGAGCGCCAGCAGGTCGAAGCCGACGAAGCTGGCCGGGGTCTCCACGGCCAGTTTGTTCACCCGCGACGCCGCCGGATGCAGCCGCTGTTGCAGGGTGTCGAAGTCCAGGCCGTGTTCGGTGACCACCACGATCTCACCGTCGACCACGCATTTCTCCGGCAGTGCCCTTGCCAGCAGTTCCACCAGTTCGGGGAAGTAGCGGGTGAGCGGGCGGTCGTTGCGGGAGCCGAGTTCGATCTCGGGTCCGTCACGGAAGACGATGCAGCGGAAACCGTCCCATTTGGGCTCGAACAGCAGTCCGGGCTCCTCCGGAATGGCGGACACCGATTTCGCCAGCATCGGTTTGACCGGCGGCATGACGGGCAGATCCACGCGACCTCCTCGGGGTTACCTACCCAGGTAGACGCCGCGCCCGATCGAAACTCATCGGTCGGATACGGCGGCTCCCAAGATCGTAAGGCCGTACCGGTCAGTTTTTCGAGACCGGCATACCCTCAGCCGTCGATCCACCCGTGCTGATCGGCGAAGGCGGTGAGGCGCTCGCGGATGGTCAGTATCTCCCCGGCGGTCAGGGCCGGGCTGGCGTCGAGCAGTAGTTCGGTGATGAGCCGCCGGTGTTCCTCGGCGCTGAGCTGTCCGGCCGTCCGCTCGCCGCGTTCCTTGTTCTTGTGCCGCACCGGCCCCGTCCCCCCGACCAGCGCCAGGTTGATCGCCTTCGGCCCCCGGTCACCTTCGGTCACATCGAATTCGAACACCCGCCCCTGGCGCAGCTCGTCCTCGTCCAGGCCGATGTCGTTGACATGGACGAAAACGTCCGGGCCACCGTCTTCGGGCCGAATGAATCCGAACCCCCGTGAACTGTCGAACGACACCAATTTCCCGATGGACACCAACACCTGCTCCTCGTCGCCGCGTCCCTCTGCGGGTCACTGTAACCCGCGAACTGCCCGATGTCGGATGAAAGGGATTAATTTTCGATTGCCGCGCACGGCTGAACGGTGCTGCCGCCGCGCAGTTCGCGCGGCGGGTGGCGACTGCCCGAACAATTCTCGGTCTGATTGGGGCGCAGTGGGTTTCGCGTGACTAGGCAGGCGATGAAGTCCGGTTGCGCTGTGCGCGACCGGTGGCGTGTCGGGGTGGGTCCGTCGTCGTCTCGATGCCCCGCAGCCAGCCTTCCCATCCGTGGCGATACCGCATTCGGCGGCGCGCCCCTGGATCGCCGACCCCGGAAGCCGCTGCTGATTCTCCGGCTTGCTGCCTGGCAGGCTGAACCGGATCGTCGTCCCGTCCGACACAGCCTGTCGAGTGACCCTGGTTGTCGGGATGGTTCGACAGCGCCCTTCTCGGGCGTTCTCCACTCACCCCGCGACCGGGTGAGTGTCGGTTCCCGCGTCTGCCGGGTCGGTTGCACCGGCACCCACAGGGTGCAGGTCAGCGCCTTCCCGTCGCGCCGCCCGCCAAATGCAGCTGGCTCGAGATCGCCGAACGCAAGCAGGGTGCGATCAAGCTGGCACCGCTGACACCTGCGACCGAGCCGCGCAACCTGCGCAAACTCAAATCCCAGGTCCAGACCAGATGGGGTGTAGTGCCGCTGATCGATATGGTGAAGGAAGCGGTGCTGCGCACCGGCTGCCTGCGCGGCATCACCTCCGTGGCCGACCGAGGCTCCATGCCCGAAGACGTACTCGCGCAACGGCTTCTGCCTGCGATCTACGCCTACGGTACGAACACCGGGATCATGTCGGTGTCCGGTGGCACCGGACACACCGCGGACGAGATCCGCTACGCGCGGCGCCGCTACCTCAACGCCGAAGCCGCTCGCAGGTTCGCGATCAAGATCGCCAACGCCACCTTCTCCGCACGGCGGTCGACGATCTGGGGGGCGAGTCGTCGACCGCGATCGCCTCCGATTCAACACATTTCGGGGCCCACGACCAGAACATCTTCACCGAGCGCCATTCCCGCTACGGCCGCCGTGGCGTGCTGATCTATTGGAGCGTCGAGCGCAACGGCTCGGTCGTGGTGCACTCCCAGCTGCTCAACTGCTCCGTTTCGGAAGTTCACGCGATGGTCGACGGCGCGATCCACCACTGCACCGAGACGCAGATTGAATCCTCGTATGTCGATACGCACGGCCAGTCCGAAATCGGATTCGGCGTCACGAAACTGCTGGGGTTAGCGCCGTGTCGTGGTTGTGCGTGAGTGTCAGCGCGAGATGGATCTGGATGTGCGGAACAGGTAGTAGTCGGCGGGGCGGGTGTATCGGGTGCCGCGCCCGTGGGTGCGGAGTTGCTCGTGGGTGCGGTGTGGTGGGCGGGCGGGTTGGAAGTAGCGGTCGAGGTTGTCGATGACCAGCCGGTATAGGCCGGAGCGGTGGTGGATGGCGGCGGCGAGTTCGAAGCGCGGGTTCAGGTGGGCGAGTCCGGCGTCGGCGTGGCTGTTGTTGACCAGCAACCATCCGCCCGGACGCAGACACCGCGCGACGTGCTCGGAGATCGGTCCCGCGTAGAGGGAAATGGCCAGGTCCCACCGGCAGGCGGGCAGTTCGGTGAGGGTGCGGGTGTAGTCGCCGGGAATGAAGGCGATGCGGGGTTCGGTGGTGTAGCGGCGCTGGGCGCGGACCAGCGACAACGGCCGGTCCGGGTCGGCGAACGCTTTGCGGGCGCGCGCGTCCGAGTCCAGGTAGGTCACGTCTGACCATACGAAGGAAGGCGCGAGGTCGAGGTAGCTGCCGGGATAGATGACCCGCTGTGCACGGGTGTGCTCGGCGACCGCCGCGTAGAGCGGGGTGCGGTCGCCGATGCGCTGGAGGTAGTCGGGGAATGTGGCCAGAC
>NZ_JASCXP010000317.1:0-8888 GCF_030010695.1 Nocardia sp. CC201C | reverse complement strand
CGGCAGCTTCTGATTTTTATAACAGACAGCACGTGGGAGCCGCGCTAGCGGCCGGGTTCGACGGCTGGGGGTTCGGCTGGGGGTTCGACGCCTGAGCGTTCGACGCCTGAGCGTTCGACGGCGAGGGACTCGGCGGTTGTGGACTCGGCGGCGCGGCGGACATGTCCGGGGCGACGGCCGAGTCGGCACCGGACCGGGTATCGCCCGGTCCGGTAGGAACCGCCCGCTGCCCAGCGGCATCGGGACCGGTGGCATCGGGGAGCAGGTACGTGCCGTACCCACCCAACGGACGAGCCGAGTCGGCTCCCCGTCCATTCACAGTCGGTGGTCGATTCACCATGTGCCTCTTCCTCGCACGATCATTCGTTCCCTCGCCGCCGCCACCGTTCAGACCCGGCTGGTGTCGAACCAGCTGCGGCTCGGCAACATCTCGACCAGGGCGGCGACACCCGCCGCGACGGTGGCGTCGTCACCCGGGGCGAAGGTCGCCCATTGCTGCCCGTCGTAACCGACGCCGGGCGTCGCGACGACCCGGCCGAATTCGGTGTCGAACACGCTCATACACACTCCCGCCTCCGCGGTCCCGCCGTCGTGATGTTCGAGGACCACCACCTCCGCACGCCGCAGCACCTCTTCGAACACCCGGCTCAGCACACCTGCGGTGTGCGGAACCGCACCCAACTCCAGCAGCCGTTGCTTCCACTCGATCGCACCATCGGACGGCTCGCCACCGAATGCCTCCGGTTCGGCGGTAACCGGCTCGAAATCCAGTGCGGGGCAGGGTCCCAATGCCGCGAGCAGCGCTCCGGCCACCGCAGACAGGTCGCGTGCCTCGTTGAAGATCGGTTGAATCACCACGTGGTCGTCGTACCGCAAGGCCAGCACATGGGTCTCGTCCCGGCGGACCAGCGACATCCGCAGCATGCCCGCCGGAACCTCGTCGGCTCCGGTGTCGATGATCCGCGCGGCGAGCTCCACATCCGGTCGATAGAGGCATTCCAACCAATGCGCGACCTGTGGATGCACCCGGTCGTCCACGAGTACACCCGCCTCGACGAGCTGCCCGCGCACAACAGCGTGCACCCTGTCCCGATCCTCGACTCGGTAGATGTTGGGCATCAGTGCGAGTACGAGCGGATAGGAGTCGATGCCGACCAGCTGCCGAAGCAACAGGGCGGCATCGACATTCAGGTCGACCGCCACCGGATCGAACTCCGTGTCACCTGTCACCGGATCACCTGCCCCCGCGATCGACGCGGAGGAGCTAACCAATCGACAGGAACCGATTGCCCTGGGCGATATCGACGTTCCGCATGTCGCCTGAACTGCCCGAGGTTGTCGAGATCGCCCTGGCTACGGAGCGCATCGTGCTCTCGTAGTTCTGCATGTCGGTGTTGAACTTGGTCCAGATGCTCGAGGCAGCCGTCGACATATCACCTGCGGTAATACTCTCCAGGTTCGCCTTGAGCGACCGCAGGTTGGCGAGATTCTGCTCCATCGCGGAGATCATCCCACCAATTTGCGCGGTTGCTCCATCGACCGCTGTGAAGTTGTACTTCATTCCGCCGGCCATGATTTCTTACCTTTCAACTATTTGAGAATTTCTATTGCGGTGTCGATCACCAGGTATTGGTATCGACCTTGCTGTTCACAGCGGTGTCGGCCACGGTCCAGGTACCGGCGGCGGTGCCGCCATCCAGAATCCCATCGGCTCCCGCGGCCGCGTAGACCCGCGCCTGTGCGTCCAGGTCGGCCATTTCGATCTTGCCACCCGAATCGGTCAGCGCATCGATGATCTGCTGCAGCGTTCCAGCGAGTTTTACACCGGCTGCATGCGCGTTACCGAGGGTGTTGTAGATCGCTTGGCCCGCACCGGCGCTGACGACCGCGGTATGCAGTTCGTCCTGCGAGGAGGCCAGGGTCTTGAGGTTGCCTTCGAGTTCGCCCAGACATGCCGCCGCGTGGGTGGCATTATTGGTGAGAACTTCGGGTTCGGCGTCGAACAATGACATGGAATTTCCCTTCCCGGTTCACTATATTGACCTCGGTGTTACTCACCGGGGGTGCTTCGAAGCGGATGGCACTACACCATCCCTTTCGTCGTCGACGGCGCCGATGACACCGATCGAAAAATTCACTTCGCGGTCAGGTTCCCGGTCGGCATCGAAGTCGCTGCTGGATGTCTCGATGACACCGATGTTCAACGGCCGCTCGAGCACCGGCACGTCAACGGGTGCGCCGGGAATGAAAACTTTCGGCTTCCGCTGCTTCTCGTCCTCTCTTCGGCGCCGCATCCGCGCCGTGGGGGCGCTGACCCCGCGACGCGGAGCTCCGCGGGCGACCGGCGCGCTCGAGGTGGTCGCGGGCGCGGCCCCGAACGCGGTACCGACCCCGGCGGGCCAGCTCGGGGGCATGCGGAACCCGGTCGATGCCCCTGACATGGCGCCGAGGCCACCTCGTACGAGTCCCAACGCCACCATGCTGCCCGCGCCACCGTTGAGCCCAGCCAGTGTGGTCGACTCCATCGAGGTGCCGGGAAATCCCATATGCGCCAGCGGATCGCCGGGAAATTCCGCCAGGCCGGGGTCGGACATCGATGAGATCGCCCGCTCCACATCCGAGATACCGTTCTGGATCTCCGAGCCAGGCTGGCCTGGGTCACCGATGGGCTGCGTGGGATCCGGCATCGAACCACCCGCGTCACCGCCACCGCCGGAACCACCGCCGCTGGAACCACCGCCGCCGGAACCACCACCGCCACCGCCCGAACCACCAGCACCGCCCGAACCGGTCACGGCTGTCGAACTTGTAACAGGAGGCGAACCGCCTGTTTGCGGCGCAACGTAATTCGAGGAGCCGCCGGGAAGGGTGGGTGCGGGACCACCGCCGGCGACGATCGGTGGCGCGGGCAGTGGCGGCGGCAGCGCGGCCAGATGCGCCATCGTCTGTCCCGCGTACCCGTACATCGAGGCCGCCGCCGCCACCCACATGGCCATGTACATGGCTTCATTGGCCGCGAGCAAAGGTGCGGTAGCCGTCGCGAGCGGGCCGCCGGTACTCGCCACCGCGGTCAATGCCGCACTGGCAGCCCGATTGGCCAGGATCAGCGGCAACGGCGGCATGGACGACAGGGCGGCGGTGTACGCCTCCCCCACCCCGGTGGCGTGCGCGGAGGCCGCCTCGGCGACCTGCGCCTGCTGCCGCAGCCAGTTCGCGTGCGCGCGGAACGCGCTCGTGGCCGACGTTGCCGACGGACCCTGCCACGATGCCGACATCGCGTTCATCGAGCCGTCGGACGATGCGGCCGTGCCCGAGAGCGCCGCCGCGATACCGCTGTACCCGGCCGCCGTGGCGGTCATGGGCCCCGGCCCCGGGCCGGTCGAGAGCCGCGCCGAGTTCACTTCCGGCGGCAATGCCGCGAAATCGAGACCCAGCGGAAACAAGAGCAGCGGAAACACGGCACGCTCCAGGGAACTCAGCGAACGAATCCGGCACCATGCGGCGCGACCGCCGCACCGCCCGCCGTGTCGGTGGTCCGATAACTGACAGCCACGGGCACCAGTTCCTGGGCGCCGGCGTGCAGTTCCCGCATCCCTGCCACGGTCGTCTCGAAGAAGGGTGCGGCATATTGGGCGAACGCCGCGGAGGCCAGCATGCTGACCGGGTCCATCGCGGCCGGTACCGGCACAGCGACTCCTGCGGCAGCCGAAAGTACCCCGCCGAGGGTTGTTTCCGCCAGGGACAATTCGGCAGTGGTGATTGGAAGATGTTCCGGGACAACATGCAGAGCCATCGCATGAACTCCTATACCAAACGGATACCACCCCAACCGGGGGGACAATCAGAACACTAAGGCATCCCCACTGATGGGGATACTCGATGACACCGGTGCCGAATCGCCTGCTGTCACTGCCGTTCCGGTTCCCATGCGGCCTGCACCAGATCCTTGCGGGCGTGCAGCGGTTCCACGAATATGCCGCGCCCGGTCGGCTGCTTCATCGGCTTCACGTCACCGATCAGCACGCCGTCGAGTTTCGAGCCGTCCATGATGAGGCCGGAGGAATTGAGGTTCTTCACCTGACCGAGAATGTTGTCGTAGAGCGCCATGTCGGCCTGGGCGATATTGCGAGCCGCGATGACGTGCAGACCGGTATCACGCCCGTCGACGATAATGTCCTTGATCGGGTCGAGCGGATTCATCGCTCCGCGCTGGGCCACCATGTGATAGTCGTCGATGACCAGGAAGATCTCGGGTCCACTCCACCAGGACCGATCCCGCAGTTGCTGCGAGGTCACGCCATCCGGTGCCCGGCGGCTGCGCATCTTGGCGGCGAACGCGGGCAGCCCTTCGGCCAGATCGCGTTCGGAGGTCAGATACCCGATCGATTGCTCCGCGGGTATCGCGTCCATGTGCGCGCGGCGGTAGTCGACCAGCAGGACCCGCGCCTGGTCCGGAGTGAACTGGCGCCTGATCGATTCCAGGAATGCCGCTATCACAGTGGACTTCCCGCTGCCAGAGGAACCGAGCACGATCATGTGTGTGGACACGCCGAAGTCGACAGCGGCCACACTCAGATCGGATTCGCGAAGCCCGAACGGTACCACCAACCGCTGCGCCAGCGTCTGTGGCGATGGGCCGGGATGGATCTCCGCCCAGCTGATCCGGGACGGCAGCAGCTTGACCGCAGGTGCCTTCCGACCGGCATAGACACCGGACAGGTGGTCGATCGCAGCAGCCAGCCCCTCGGCGGCCGATTCCGACTCCCCCACCCCGTCGATGCGCGGTAGGGCCGTCAGCATGTGCAGGGCGTCGGTGGAGATGCAGCGCCCCGGCCGATTCGGCGGAATCGCGGCAACCAGGGCGCGGTGTGAGTTGAAGGCGGTATCGGTGAGATCGCCGAGCCGCATTTCCACCCGGGTCTGCAGCATGTCCTTCATGGCGGGCCGGATCGCGGCCCAGCGTGAACTGCTGATCACCAAATGAATGCCGTAGTTCAGACCTTGGAGGGCGAGGGCTTCCAGCGTCGGCATGTACTCGTCGTAGTACGGACCGGTGACGGTGAATCCGATATCCCAGCCGTCGACTACCAGGAAGACATCACCGTGCTGATCGCGGCCGGTCAGCTCGGCCGACTCCGTGGGCGAAGCCAGTCGTCGCCGGAACTCCCGCATGCTGTCGATGCCGAGCTCGGCGAACAACGCCTGCCGACTCGCCAGCAGATTGTTCACCAGCGCGATGGTGCGCCGGATCCGGTCCGCGTCCCGGGGCAGCGCCACCGAACCCACGTGCGGGAGGTTCCGCAGTGCCGCCAGACCACCGGAGAAGTCCAGGCAGTAGAACTGCACCTGTTCGGGGGTGTGGGTGAGGGCCGCGGACAGGATGAGGGTCTGCAACGCGGTGGACTTGCCCGACTGCGGGCCGCCGACGATGGCCGCGTGCCCACCGGCACCGGACAGATCCATCGACCACACGTCTTGGCGCTGCTGGCGCGGCTTGTCCACGATCGCCAGCGGGATGCGCAGTCCGCCCGGCTCGACGGCGGGGACCAGCCGATCCAGCGTGGGCGCGACATTCAGTGGCGGCAGCCACATCTTGTGCGCGGGCCGGCCGTGCCCGGCCAGCTGTTGCAGCACCGTCTCCATCACGGTGACCGCTTCGCCCTCGGGCTCCGGCTCCGGCGTCGTCGGCTGCTCCGGTTCGGGCGCCGGTGGCCGGATGTCGGCGACCGCGGCCGCCGTGAACAGCTGCGGCGGCCGATAGCCGCCGCCCGGTCGGCGGGCCCGATTCGAGGCCGCCGAACCGGCCGAGGCCGGGGTCGGCGCGGTCCACGACTCGCCGACGTACGCGGCCTGGAATCGCTGCAGCTCACCGGCACCGACGCGCAGGTACCCGGAACCGGGTTTCTTCGGTAGGTGGTAGGCGTCCGCGGTGCCGATCGCATCGCGCGAGTCGCTGGTCTGGTTGGTGCGCAACGCAACTCGGTACGACAGGTGCGCCTCCAGTTCACCCATCCGATTGGAGGGCACCTTCTGCGAGGACAGCAGCAGGTGGATGCGCAGCGAGCGGCCCAACCGCCCGATCGCCACGAACAGTTTGGCGAAATCCGGGTACTGCTCCAGCAATTCGGCGAACTCGTCGAGAATGATGAACAGGGTGGGCAGTGGCGCCAGGTCGGCGCCCTGTTCCCGGGCCTTCTCGTAGTCGGCCACATTGGCGAAATTGCCCGCGTCGCGCAGAATCCGCTGCCGGCGCGCCATTTCGCCGTTGATCACGTCCTCCATACGAGTGACCAGGTCGGATTCTTCCTCCATATTGGTGACCACGGCCGTCACGTGGGAGAGGCGGTCGAAGCCCAGGAAGGTCGCGCCACCCTTGAAGTCGACCAGCAGCAGATTGAGGGCGTCCGGCGAATGGGTGGCGACAGCCGACAGCACCAGGGTGCGGAGGAACTCGGATTTGCCGGATCCGGTTGCGCCGATGCACATTCCGTGCGGGCCCATACCCTCCTCGGCGGATTCCTTGATATCGAGGAACACCGTCGCACCCGCCGGATCGTGGCCGAACGGGATGTTCAACCGGGCGCGGTCGCTGTCCCGCCGCGGCGGCCACTGCCGGTCGATGCGGATCGCCCCGGGATCGGCGATGCCGACCATCTCCTGCCACGATGTGCCACCGCTGGCCTGCTCGGCGGCCACGGCCTCCACCACCGACGACAGCCGGTACGGGGAAACGCTGCGGGCCAACGCGGTCATGGCGGACACCGATATCCGGTCGGCGATGGCGACCTGCCGGGTGGACCGCGAGGTCACCTCCCGGATGGTCCGGTCGGCGTCGACGGTGAATCGCAGCGAGCGCGGCAGCGGTTGTTCCGTCGCACCGAGCCGGATCCAGGTGCAGCCGTCGATACCGGAGATATCGCGTTCGTTCGCCGAGCCACCGACATCGACGATCAGCACGAGATGCTTCTTGTCCACGGCGGGTTCGGCGGTGGTGGAGAACGGGCCACGGTTGAACTGGGCCAGCACCTTGGTCCTGATCTCACCGACGGTGCGGTAGACCATCCGGCCGGAGCCGATGCCGTCGGTGGCGTCGCGATGTTGACTGTGCGGCAACCATTTCAGCCAACCCCACTCCGGCGCGTCCGGATCCTGCAACGCGGCGGCCACCGCCACCTGGTCCGGTCCGTGCAGGACGACGATCTCGGCAAGCATCGCCCGCACCAGCGCGGCGACCGCGTCCTGGTCACCCTCGAAGATCACCTGGGGCGTGGACAGCAGGTTCATCGCCACCGGCATCCCGCCGACGGTGGAGTACGCCTTCGCGAAGCGGGTGATCTCGACGACGCCCACCGGATCGAGGTCGGAGGTGGGCGCCGCCTCCGGCACGATTACCCGGACCTGATTGGCGATGCGCCCCAAACCGATTCGCACGCGCAGGAACTGCGGGTGCGGCGCCTGGATCTCCCACATCCGCTTGCCGCCGACGAGCTTGCCGATCTCGTCCGGCCCCGGGTGTGAATACCGCAGGAAGCGGTGCAGTTCGGCTTCGGCGTCGTGCACGGTCTTGCGATGGTCGGTGATACTGCGCAGATAGTCCTTGCGGTCCTCGTTCACCTCGGCGGCGGAGCCCTTGTTGCCGCCCCCGCCCAGCCCGCCGCTCATCATGCCGACCATCGACACCATCATCATCATGGGGAAGAACAGCATCATCGGCGACATGGCCCGCCCGCCGCGGAACATCATCACCATCATGCCGACCATCGCGGCCACCATGACGACGGGCAGGATCATCTTCAGTTTGGACGGCGGAACCGGCCGGGGCAGTTCGGTCGGCGGCTGTAGTTTCAGCTCGGCCACCGCCGGAGCCTTCGGCCCGGTCACCATCCTGGCGGGCCGTACGAACCGTCGCGTCGTGGTCATCGATCGTCCCCGAATCCGACGCCGGTGTCGTTGGAGGGTATGCCGTCGTGCTGGATCCGGGCGTCCACCTCGGACAGCGTGGGTCCCACCGCGAACAGCGAGACGATCGACCACGGGGCGGGCACCGGGGTGCCGAGGTTCAGCGCCCGCAGTGTCGGATCCGCCGACGGCGATCGACCGGGCTCGACGGCAATGCCGTAGCGGACTCCGCTGTCGGAGATCCACCACAGCGATTCCCGCAGCCCGGATCCGGGATCATCACCGGTCACCTGAATGAATCGCCCGCTGGTGCGCGGCAGGTAGGCGGCATCGGCGGTGGTGCCCGCCGAACCGGCCGCGGTCACCAGCCCGACCGGCAGCCGCTGTTCATCGGGGGCGAGCGGCAGCTGCCGGCCCACCAGCAGATCGATCATGGCACTCGGTTCCGTGTCGAGACGCTCCCAGGACAAACAGGTCACCGCGTGCGTCGAGGTGTCCACCAGACGGACGGGACGGCGGGGGTAGTGCTCGGTCCCCGGCCAGTCCCCGGGCCGTAGGTTCGCGGCGATCACGCTCGGGCTCACCGTCTGCGACGAAATGGCGCCGCGCACATCGAAATTGCGCACCATCGCCGCGAGCACCGGGCTCACCCGGACCGCGCCCGACGACGAGACCAGGTAGTACTCCGCGCCCCGGTCCGGCTGCGAGACCGTCAGCACCGACCCGACCGGCACCGTCAGGCCGGTCGAAAAGGTCATGCTGGTGCCGAAATCGGGAATCTCGGGCACCCGGAGAGCCGGAACCTCGGGTATCGCTTCGATCAGTCCGTCGGAGGCGGGCATGACGGGTGCGGTGGCGTCGAGCCCGAGGGCCAGGGTCACCGCGGAGTCGGCGAGGTCGATCATGGCGCGCACCGCGCCGTTCGCACCGTCGCGGTACACCAGCCAGATCGTGCGCCCGTTGCGCATCAGCCGCGCCTCGTCCGCCTC
>NZ_JASCXP010000316.1:0-8890 GCF_030010695.1 Nocardia sp. CC201C | reverse complement strand
GGGGGGGGGGGGCCGACTCCGTGCGGCCGGCCCCGTCGCGCACCGGCCCCTCGGGGCGAACCTCGTAACCGGGAGTCCATCGCAGGTCTGCGCGGCGTGCGCCCCACACGCCGAGCACGTCGGCCTCGGCCCGTACAATGCGTGCTCATGACCGTCCTGCGTTCGATTCTGCTGTTCGGGCTGGCGGCGATCGCCGAGATCGGTGGCGCGTGGCTGATCTGGCAGGGCGTGCGCGAACACCGCGGCTGGGTGTGGATGGGGGCGGGCGTGATCGCGCTCGGCCTGTACGGCTTCGTCGCCACCCTGCAACCGGATGCGAACTTCGGCCGTATCCTGGCCGCCTACGGGGGTGTCTTCGTCGCGGGATCACTCGCCTGGGGGATGGTGGCCGACGGCTACCGCCCCGACCGCTGGGATCTCGCGGGCGCGCTCATCTGCCTGCTCGGCGTGGCCGTGATCATGTACGCCCCGCGCGCGGCCTGACCGGCGTTGATCCGCCGCGGGCACACCGGACGCGGCGGGCACACCGGACGCTCGCCACCGAGCTGAGCCGGAGCCGAACCCGATCGCCGGTCCCCGCGATGGATACACCTCACCGGACCGGCCCCGGCCGGGGTGAACCGCGGTCCGACGGCACAGCGGCGCGTCACCGCTACGGCGTCGCACCCAGCAGTTCGTCGATGATCGCGCGGGCGGTGGGGACGGCGGTCTCGTCGCCGAGGCGGGCGGCCACATTGGCGGCGCCGACCAGCGCGTCGAGTTGGAAGGCCAGCCGGTGTGGGTCCCGCCCGGTCACCTGCCCCTGTTCCTGGGCGCGCCGGATCTCGCGTTCCAGCACGGTGAACCAGTCGGCGCGGTCCGCCTCGAGCGCGTCGCGGACCGGACCGGGCCGCGAGTCGAATTCCACGGTTCCGGCCACCCGGAAACAGCCGCCGGGGAAGACCGGTTCGTCCACGTAGTCGAGCCAGTTGCCGATCAGGGCACGCAGGCGCGGCCAGCCCTCGGGTTCGGATCGCGCGGGCCGCACGACGGTCTCGACGAACACCTCCCGCGCGGACCGGACGGCCGCGAGCTGCAACTTCTCCTTGTTGCCGAACAGCGTCGCGACCCCGCTCTTGCTCAGCCCCAGATCGCCGGCCAGCCGTCCGAGGCTCAATCCCGTCAGCCCCTCCGCGGAGGCGACGTCGGCGGCGTGCCGTGCGATGGCCGCCCGAGCCCGCGCACCCTTGAGCAAGCGTTGATCGGAGATCTCCGTCTGGTCGGCCATGCCTTCATCCTTCCATTCCCCTTGCGCAAACGCACGATCGGTCGTACTTTTCATAAACACGAACGATCGTACGTACTGTTTTGCTCCTCCCACAGAAAAGTTCAGCGCCATGACCGATGTCTCCGCTCGATCCGCCGAGACACCCGCCACGACACCCACTCCCCCACCCGCCGCCGCCCGGCGCGCCCTGCTGGTCGCCTGCGGCGCGGCCTTCCTCGCCTTCCTCGACCTCTCGGTCGTCAATATCGCCTTCCCCGCCATCGCCCGGGACTACTCCGGCACCGCTACCACCACCCTCACCTGGGTGGTCAGCGGCTACGCGGTGGCCTTCGCCGCCCTGCTCACCCCGGCCGGGCGCTGCGCCGACGCCCTCGGGCGGCGGCGCGTATTCCTCTGGGCCATCGCCGGATTCGCCCTCACCTCGGTGCTGTGCGCGCTGGCTCCCGCCGCCGGGTGGCTGCTCGCCGCGAGATTCCTCCAGGGCATGACCGCGGCCTTCATGATTCCGGCCGGACTCGGCCTGGTCCTCACCGTCACCGCACCCCAACGGGTCGGCGTCGCCATCGCCGCGTGGACGGCGGCAAGCGGATTCGCCGCGCTGGTCGGGCCCGCGCTCGGCGGCGCGCTCGTCGAATGGTTCGGATGGCGTTCGATCTTCGTCATCAACGCGCCCGTGGCCGCGCTGCTCATCCTGGCGGGACTGCGCGTCACCGGGGTCGCCGACCGGCACGACGGCGGATTGCCCGATCCGCTCGGCACCCTCGCGACCGCGCTCGGCATCGGCGGGCTGGTCGCCGCGGTGACCGAGGGACAGCACTGGGGCTGGACCGACGGGCGCACCGCGGCCACCGGACTCGGCGGGCTCGCCCTCCTCGCGTTCGCACTGCTGCGGTCGCGCCGCAGCGCCCGCCCGGCCATCGCGGTCGGACTGTGGCGCAACCACCGCTACGCACTGGTCAACGCCGTCTCGTTCGTCTTCGGCGCGACCATGTTCGCCTGGCTGTTGGCCGGACCGCTGTGGCTCGACGCCATCTGGCGGTACTCGGTGCTGGAATCGGCGGGGGCCATGACCTTCGGCGCGGTCGCGTCCATGATCACCGCGGTCCTGGCGGGGCGCGCATCCGAGACCGCGCAGCGCTGGCTGGGGGTGCTCGGCGCGCTGCTGTTCGCCGCCTCGACGCTGTACATGAGCACCGACTTCTGGGACACCACACCGGAACTCTGGCGCGCGTGGCTGCCCGCCGGACTGCTGGGCGGCGGCGGCATCGGGCTCATCGTCACGGTGCTGGGCGCGGCGGCCGCCCGCGCGCTGCCGCCGCAGGACTTCGCGGCCGGTGTCGGCATGAACCTCACCGCCCGCCAATCGGGCGGCGCGCTCGGCGTCGCGATGCTGGCCGCGGTGTTCGCCGCCCATCCGGACGCACCGCTGACCGCCTTCCATATCCTCTTCGCGCTCTGCGCCGCCATCGCCTTCGCCGCCGCGATCCTCGCGGCCCTCCCCACCCGCACCGAGGAGACCACCCGATGAATCGACACGTGACGACCGAACCGCGCACCGAGGCCGACGACCCCATGGTGCTGTCCGCCGAGGCCATCCGCGATCTGCTCACACCGCTGCCGTGGCGACGGTTCGCCGTGCTCGGCGACTCCACCGCGGCGGGCACCGGCGATCCGTGGCCGGGCTACGACACCGTACCGTGGCCGGAGCGTCTCGCACGGGCGCTGCGCGCGGCTCATCCGGAGGCCGAGTACCTCAATACCGGGGTGATGGGCGCGACCATCCGGGAGGTCCGCGACGGCCAACTACGGCGCGTGCTCGACTTCGCGCCGGATCTGGTGCACGTCAGCTGCGGCGGCAACGATCTGTTCCGGCCCGATGCGGATCTCACGACCGTGCAGAACGATCTCGACGAACTGTGCGCGGCACTGGCGGCCACGGGGGCGCGGCTGTCGCTGTTCACCCTCGCCGACGCCTTCACCGACCGGTTGCGCTCACTGCGTCCGCGTTTCGCGGCCTTCACCGAGATCACGCGTGGGGTCGCGGCCAGGCACGACGCCATCGTGACGGAGTTCTGGGAGCATCCGGCGCGGCTTCGCCCCGACTGGCTCAGCGCCGATCGCATCCACCTCACCATGGCCGGACAAGCGGTGGTGGCGTCCGAAATCGCCACAGCCCTCGCCCGCCACCATCATTCGATCACGACCGACAGCGGCCGCTGACCTGCGGCGCAGGGTCGAACCATCGGTCGGGGCCGGCTCCGTCCGGCAGGCGCGGCGGGGATGCACACTGTGCAGCAATGCCTTTCGCGCACAACGGCATCGAGTCGGCTCCACGTGAAACACATCCGACCCGCCGGTTCCGCCGCTGTCGAACCCCTTGGCACCACAGCGAATTCCACGACGTTCGACACCCTCGGCAGCGGCCGGATCGCCTGCTTGACGCACCCACACCAGTGAGAGATAGTGACACCAATTCTCTCATCCTCAATGTGGAGGTTGCCATGGACACGGACGCACCGCGTTTCGGACCCGGATCGCTGCTGTACGAGACGTACGGCGACCGGCGCGGATACCTGCTCGCGCCCATGGAGGGCCTGCTCCAGCTCATGTACCCCTCGCTCGGACGCGGCGTGGAGCAACACTCGGACTTCTTCAACGAACCGTGGGAGCGGCTGTTCCGGTCGGTGCCGCAGATCCAGGGCATGATCTTCGACGGACCCGAGGCGATGCGCACCGCCGCGCGGATCCGCGACTTCCACTCCGATATCAAGGGCACCATGCCCGCCGGGGAGCGCTATCACGCCCTGGACCCGCACACCTACTTCTGGGCGCACGCCACCTTCATCGACACCGCGTGGCGGGCCCGGGACCTGTTCGCGCGGCGGCCCTACACGCGGGACGAGAAGGCCGCCGTGTACGCGGAGGGGCTGCGCTGGTGGGGCATGTACGGTATGTCGACACGCATCGTCCCGGCCACCTACGACGACTTCCTCGACTATTGGAACCACACGGTCGAGCACGTACTGGAACCGACGCCGTCGGCCCGCGCACTCATCGACTACTTCGACGGCGCGGCCGATATGCCGCAGCCGTGGCTACCGACGGCACTGTGGCGGATTCTCGCGCCCAGCGCGAGCGAGGCGTGGCGGCACGTGCTGGTCGGCACCCTGCCCCCGCACATCCGCGAGCTGTACGGCTACCGGTGGACCCGCGCCAACCAGCTGGCCTTCGACACCTTCCGCCACGCGGTGGCGCGCACCTGGCCGCTGCTCCCGGAGACGCTGCGCATCATGCCGCGGGCGCGGGCGGCCTACCACCGCGAGGGCCGCACGGGGCTGCGCGTCGCGCTGGATCGCGCGGCCGATCGGCGGCAACCCCTGCGCGCGGCCGGTTAGCGGACAGGATTCCGTCCGGCCCGGGCCGTCGTGCCCCCGGGCCGGACGGTGGAGCACGCCGTCGATCAGGTCCAGAGCGCGGCGATGAACACGTTCAGGACGGCCAGCCCACCGGAGGCGTGGGTCATCCACGGCACCGCCTTGCCGCGCTTGGCGTCGGCCCGCCCGATCTCGGCGAAGGCCGCCACGGCGAGCGAGATCACCAGCTTGATGCCGATCTTGGTCATATTGGGATCCTTGCCGAGCGAATCGATCGATTCGGCGAGGCCGACCAGGATGACCCCGGTGACCAGCTGGAGGCGGGCTCCCCACACCATCAGCTCGGACACCCGCGGCTGTCCGGCCGCGTAGCCGCCGACCACCGCGGCCATGCCCAGCAGATGTGCCACGACCACGAGGTTGTAGACGAAATCCATGGATACACACGGTAGTTGATCGCCCGGGGTCAACGACAGTCGGTAGTACGCATGGGCGCGTCGACCGGATCAGGCGGTCACGGACGGACGGTCCGACCTCCGCGCACCGATACCGGCATCGGGGGAACGGCCGAGCGCCACGAACTGTTCGACGGCGCCACCGTGGCGAGCGAGGACCTCCGCGCGCGCCCGGCCGCGCCGGAAGGTGACCGGGGCCCGCCCGGTGTGCAGCTGCGCTCACGATCGTCACCCTTTCGTGTCGTCCCGTCGATCAGCACAGCAAACTACGAGCACAATCCGCCTCCCCAGGGCCCAAGTACTCCGGTACGAGACCGGAGGTCCCGTACCGGAGTGTCGGGAACCCCACAACAAGGCCGATGTCGCGTTTCGCGCCGGGCCGGGCCGGGTAGTCCACTCCAAGTGGCTCACATCGGTCCGTGTGCGGCGGGGGTGGGTCGGACGCATGGGCACCAGCGCGGTCGGAGGAGTTGAGGGTGGCGGTTGTACTCGTGCTACGCGCACGCGGACTGGGTGATCTCCTCACCGCGGTCCCGGCGCTGCGCGCGCTGCGCCGGGCCAGGCCCGGCGACCACATCGCACTCGCGGCCCCGCACCGGTTGAAACCGATCGTGGATCTGATCGCCTCCGTGGACGAGATGGTGCCGATCACGGGTCCGACCGGGATGCGCTGGGACGGTCCGCCGCCCGCCCTGGCGGTCAATCTGGACGGTCACGGCCCCGAGGGCCTGGTCGAGCTGATCCGCACCAAACCCGAACGCATCCTCACCTACCGCAATCCCGCCTTCCCGGACCTGCCGGGACCGGAATGGGAACCCGATATGCACGATGTGGACCGCTGGTGCCATCTGCTCGAGACCGACGGGATCACCGCCGACCGTCGCAATCTGGGCCTGGTACCCCCGGTCGCCACCACCAGCCACCGCGACTGCGTGGTGGTGCACGTCGGCGCGGGCGCGCCCGCCCGCCGCTGGCCGCCGGACCGTTTCGCCGCCGTGGTCCGGCATCTGCTGGTCCAGGGGCGCGAGGTGGTGCTCACCGGTGACGAGTTCGAGCGCGACATCGCCCTCGGGATCGCCACCCGGGCGGGCCTGCCGGTCTCACGGGTGCTCGCCGGGGAGCAGAACCTCATCGAATTGGCCGCCACGGTCGCCGAGGCGTCCCTGGTGGTGTGCGGGGATACCGGCGTCGCACATCTGGCCACCGCCTTCGGCACCCGGACCGTGCTGTTGTTCGGCCCCAATCCGCCCTCGCGCAGCGGCCCGCCGCCGCATCTGCTGGGCCGGCACGTGGTGCTGTGGGCCGGACAGCTCGGCGACCCCTACGCCACCAGCCCGGATCCGGGTCTGTTGAAGATCGGCACCACCGAGGTGATCACCGCGGTCGACAAGCAGCTGCACAAGCGGACGTGGCCCGCGCCCGGGATGGAACAGCGGCGCGGCCCGCAGGCGTATCGCCGGGTCGGCTGACCGACGCGGGCGGCCTAACTCTCGCCTTCCGCCATATCCGCGCTGGCCGTGGACAGTGCCGCCGAGTAGGCGGCGATGGCGCTGGGCCAGAACTGCTCGAGATAGTCGCGGGCGTCGGCGAGCCCGCGCGGGTCCAGGGAATACAGGCGGCGGTTGCCCGCCGCGCGCATCATCACCAGGCGGGCCTCGCGCAGCACCTTGAGGTGCTGGGACACCGCGGAGCTGCTCACCCCGGAGATCGCCGAGAGTTCGCCGACCGAGCGTGGCCCTTGCGGCAGGGCCTCGAAGATGGTGCGGCGGGTGGGGTCGGCGAGCGCGACCAGCACCCGAACTCCGTTAGCGGGCACTTACATAGTGTGTGCCCCGCACGGCGTGTCGGTCAAGATCGCTCGTTTCGCCATTTCCCAACGTCATTTCGAAATTACCGGCGTGTCGTTACCAGGCTGTGACATATCAGCTGGGCTTTTGCGGCGCTGTGACGGTAACGACAAGGTTTCGGTTCCAGGGTTTGCCTCCCGTACGTTCGTGCCATGCCCGTAACCGTTCCGTTATCAAAGGGCCGCGCACTGCGCCGGTACCGGGCCGCTGCAACTCGTGCCGTGGCCGTCACCGCGATTGCCGGGGCCTCGCTGTCCGTACTCGCCGCCGCCGACCAGCAGGCCGACGGCACCCCCGCCGGGAAGCTCACCGCCGCGCCGCAGCAGGAGGCGCCCGCCCACGAGATCCGTCCGGTCGCCAATGTCGGCGGCATCGAGATCCCCGATTTCATTCCCGTTCCCCCGCAGATCGACGACCTGCTCAACGGGATGGCCCAGGACCACCGGCCGCGCACCGTGCGCCCGGTCGCCGGCCCGCTCAGCTCCGGTTACGGCATGCGCTGGGGTGCCATGCACTCCGGTCTGGACTTCGCGGACGGCTTCGGCGCGCCGATCGCCGCCGTCACCGACGGTACCGTCATCGAGGCCGGTCCGGCCTCGGGCTTCGGCCTGTGGGTGCGCATCCAGCAGGACGACGGCACCATCGGCGTCTACGGCCACATGCAGGACATCCTGGTGTCGGTCGGCCAGCACGTGCGCGCCGGTGACGTGATCGCCACCGTCGGCAGCCGCGGCTACTCGACCGGCCCGCACCTGCACTACGAGGTGCACACCGACGCCGGTCCGATCGACCCGCACCCGTGGCTGGCCGCCCGCGGTGTGAGCGTCGGCTAGCGACACACCCCGCCGCCGCGGATCGACAGCCGATGAGGGGCTGCCGAAACGATCCGGCGGACAACAGTATCGACGAACAGCAGTATCGACGAACAGCAACGACGCCCCCGGTACCGCCGGGGGCGTCGTCATACCCGGGTACGAGAGGCGAACGGCTCCGTGGGGTGACCCGGCGCGCGGCCGTCCGACCCTAGCGTCGGCCCCATGCTCAGCGCCTCGCCCGCCGCTCCCCCGACACCGCGCACCCGCCGCCCGCATCGGCCACTGCTGGCGTGCACGGCCGTCATGGCCGTCCTCGTGGTCGTCACCCTGTGCGCCATGGTCGTCGACGACCGTCGACTGCTCGGCGAGTCGATCTGGTTGAAACCGTTCAAGTTCGGACTCGCCTTCGTCCTCTACACCGCGACCCTGGCATGGCTGCTGTCGTTCCCGCACCGCGGCAGCCGGGTCACGTGGTGGATGGGCACGGCGTTCGCCGTCACCGGGATCGTGGACGTCGGATTCATCGTGGTGCAGGCCGCGCGGGGCACCTTCAGCCACTTCAACAACCAGACCGATGCCGTCAACACCATCGGCCAGACCGTGTTCATGTCCGGGGTGCTCGGCCTGTTCGCCGCGAACCTGGTTATCGCGGTGCTGCTTTCGTGGCAGCGGGTCACCGACCGCCCCACCTCGCGGGCCATTTCGGCCGGACTCGGGATCGCGGTGCTGGGCATGGCGATGGCATATCTGGTCGGCGGCACCGGCCCGCAGCGGGTCACCGACGCCTACGGCCGTCCGGTGGAACTGGGCGCTGGCCACACCGTCATGCCCGGCGATCCCCCGGTGCGCGACGGCGTGGGCGCCGGAGTGCCGGTGCTGCGCTGGAGCACCGAGGGCGGCGACCTGCGCATCCCGCATTTCCTCGGTATGCACGGCATCCAATTGCTCATCCTGGCCGCGGTCCTGCTCGCCCGTTACGCGCCGCGGGTGCCGTGGCTGCGCACCGAACGCACGCGCGCCCGCATCGTGGGCGTGCTGGCGCTGTCCTACACCGGATGGATGACGGTACTGCTGTGGCAGGCGCTGCGCGGGCACCCGGTGACCCGCCCCGATGCCGCCACCCTGGCCGCGT